>NZ_JBQCTZ010000217.1:0-5467 GCF_051963715.1 Neisseria sp. P0001.S005
ACTGCCTACCAGCAACAACTAGCCGACAAAAAGCAATATCTTCAGCAACTTTTCCAAGGACTGGATTTTCCTGAAATCGAAGTCTTTGAATCTCCGGAACAGCATTACAGAATGCGTGCCGAGTTCCGCATCTGGCATGAAGGCGGCGAAATGTTTTATGCCATGTTTGAGCGCGGACAAAAGGCAAGCGGGGCAAGCCTGATCCGTTGCGACCAATTTCCTGCCGCGTCCGAATCCATCAATGCCTTGATGCCGAAATTGATTGAAGCCGCGTCCAATCATCCCGAGCTGAAAAACCGCTGGTACGCCGTCGAATTTTTGTCCACTTTAAGCGGCGAAATGCTGGTTACCATGATTTACCACAAGAAGCTGAACGACGCATGGCAACAAACCGCGCAAGAGCTGGCGCACAATTTAGGCATCCACATCATCGGCCGCAGCCGCGGACAAAAAATCGTATTAAGCCAAGATTTTGTGACCGAAGCATTAGAAGTCAACGGCAAGACCTTCCGCTATCGTCAAATCGAGGGCAGCTTTACCCAACCCAATGCCCAAGTGTGCCAAAAAATGCTGACTTGGGCGTGTGATGCCGCGCAAAACTTAGGCAAAGACCTGCTTGAGCTGTACTGCGGCAACGGCAATTTCACCCTGCCGCTTTCACAACATTTCAATCAGGTGCTGGCAACCGAAGTTTCCAAAACTTCCGTCAATGCCGCCCAGTGGAATATTGAAGCCAACCAAATTACCAACCTCAAAATCGCCCGCCTGTCTGCTGAAGAATTTACCGAAGCCTACACGCAAAACCGTGAATTCCGCCGCCTGCAAGAACAAGGCATCGACTTGAAAAACTATGATTTTTCAACTATTTTCGTTGATCCCCCACGCGCCGGTGTTGATGATGAGACGCTCAAATTGGTAGCCCGATTCGACAACGTCCTCTATATTTCCTGCAACCCTGAAACCCTGCGCGCCAACCTCGACACGCTCTGTCAAACCCATACCATCGAACGCGCCGCCCTATTCGACCAATTCCCATTTACCCACCATATCGAAAGCGGCGTTTGGTTGAAGAAAAAATAAAATCATACAAAAAGGCCGTCTGAATGTTCAGACGGCCTTTAATTAAGGGCATATTAAGCGATTTTCAAATCAATCCGCTTCCAAAACCACTTTCATGGCTTGGTTTTCAGCAGCGTGCTTGAATACATCGTAAGCTTTTTCCAATTCGCTGAATTTGAAATGGTGGGTCATCATTTTAGTGTAATCCACTGAGCTGCTGGAAATGGCTTTCATCAGCATTTCAGTAGTATTGGCGTTAACCAGGCCGGTAGTAATGGCAAGGTTTTTAATCCACAGTTTTTCCAGTTTGAAATCAACGGATTGACCATGTACACCGACCACTGCGATATGGCCGCCGGGTTTCACGATGTCTTGACACATATTCCAAGTCGCAGGGATACCGACCGCTTCGATGGCGCAATCTACGCCGTCTTCGCCAACAATGTCGGCAACTTGCTTGCTTACATCGCCGGAAGCAGGGTTGATGGTATGGGTCGCGCCCAATTCTTTCGCCAGTTTCAAGCGGTTTTCGTCCATATCGCAAACGATGATGGCGGCAGGGCTATACAGTTGCTCAGTCAGCAAGGCAGACATACCGACAGGGCCGGCACCGGCGATGAATACGGTATCGCCAGGTTTCACATCACCATATTGCACGCCGATTTCATGGGCGGTCGGCAAGGCATCGCTCAACAGCAGGGCAACTTCTTCATTGACGTTGTCAGGCAGTGGAACCAAGCTGTTGTCGGCATAAGGCGTACGGACGTATTCGGCCTGAGTACCGTCAATCATATAGCCCAAGATCCAACCGCCGTTGCGGCAGTGTGAATAAAGTTGGATTTTACAGTTATCGCAAGTACAGCATTTGCTGACACATGAAATAATGACTTTATCACCAACTTTGATGTTTTTTACAGCATCGCCGACTTCTTCTACAATACCGATGCCCTCATGACCGAGAATACGACCGTCGGCAACTTCAGGGTTTTTACCCTTCCAAATACCCAAGTCAGTACCGCAAATCGTGGTTTTAACGATTTTGACGACTGCATCGGTCGGATCGATAATTTGAGGGCGGGGTTTTTCTTCGAAACGAATGTCGTTTGCGCCATGATAAACCATTGCTTTCATGTGAATCTCCTTGAGCAGTTAATAAACTTTAACAATACAGCGTAAATCCACGTTAACTATATTTATATACCCCTCCACCAGATAAGTCAATTCTGATTATTATTTCATATGTTATATTGTAACATATTGTTTTAAAAATAAATAATTAAAAAGCAAATGTTAATGAACACACCCACATCCTTCGCTCGACGACTCATCGATTGGCAGCGCCAACACGGCCGCCACAACCTGCCTTGGCAGGTCAAAGACCCGTATTCCGTCTGGCTTTCAGAAATCATGCTCCAACAAACGCAAGTAGCTACCGTATTGGACTACTATCCGCGTTTCTTAGCCACATTCCCAACCGTGCAATCGCTTGCCGCCGCGCCGCAAGACGAGGTTTTATCCTTGTGGGCAGGCTTGGGCTATTACAGCCGAGCACGCAACCTGCACAAAGCAGCGCAACAAGTCGTCGAACAATTCGGCGGTATCTTTCCATCCGATCGCAAAGACTTGGAAACGCTCTGCGGCGTAGGCAGAAGTACCGCCGCCGCCATTTCTGCCTTTTCTTTCAACCGACGCGAAACCATCTTGGACGGCAACGTCAAACGCGTTCTCTGCCGTGTCTTTGCCCAAGACGGAAATCCGCAAGACAAAAAATTTGAAAACGCGCTTTGGACGCTTGCAGAAAGCCTGATGCCGTCTGAAAACACCGATATGCCTGCCTATACACAAGGGCTGATGGATTTGGGCGCAACCGTCTGTAAACGGACAAAACCTTTGTGTCATCAATGCCCTATGGCAGAGATCTGCGAAGCAAAAAAACAAAACCGCATTGACGAGCTGCCCCGCAAAAAAACTGCTCCCGAAGTGCAAACCCTACCGCTTTATTGGCTGATTATTCATCACACTGACGGCGCATTATTGCTTGAAAAACGCCCTGCCAAAGGCATTTGGGGCGGTCTGTATTGCGTACCCTGTTTTGAAAAATTAGACGATTTGTATACTTACGCCGAACACTTCGGCATTGTTTCAGACGGCCTTGAAGAACAAACCACGTTTACCCACCGCCTGACCCACCGCTTATTGATGATTACCCCTTTTCAGACGCAACAAAGGCCGTCTGAACATCTTTCAGACGGCCTTTGGGTATCATTGGAACATTTGGCGGATTATGGTTTGCCCAAACCTTTAATCAAATATTTGGCTAAAGGCTAAACCGCCCTATTCCACAATCTCTTTAAATACAGCTTCTTTCCCACCGCGAATCAGTACGGCAAATCCATCGCCAATCTGCCAACTCGAGCTCGGATTGGCGTACTCGACGCCCTGACTCCGCAAGCGGACTTGCACCAGTTTCTCAACCGTATTGCCTTCACGCAGCTCAACCATCATCGGGCTGTGGCTGTTGATATAAATTGCAGTAATCGTCCGACCTTGTGCGGATTGATAACGGACAGAATACGTCTGCGCTTGTGCAATGACCGGTAACGGCGCATCAGGGCGCACGGCCTTATACGAGCCGCACGCAGCGCACAAACTCACGCACAAAGCGCAGATAATTTTATTCAACATAGGCATAGATCAGTAATGGTGATGCGGAATCTCGCCATCAAGACGGTAATAAGTGCCACAATACGGGCATTCAATCTCACTATTGGACTGAATCGGCAAGAACACACGCGGATGGCCGTTCCACGTTTCATGATTAGGGCCGGAGCAATGCAGCGGCAAATCCTGCGGCTTGATGACTACAACGTTTTTTTCAGACTGTGTACTCATGGTTTGGTTCCTCACTATGTTTTCTTATCTTCCGATATTGTAAAGCAAAACGGCCGCTAGGTTCAGACTGAAAACATTATATAATCACTTTTTTCAGACGGCCTTTGATGATTATGACGACCCTGCTCCGCCTTCAAGATTTCGATACTTCCGATTCCGCTTCATTTCTTTATACACTCAGCGCAGCCTATTTGGACCACACCGAACAGGCAGGCGACGAGGAAATGTCCGGCCTCAACGACGAACAGCATACATTGACTGCCCTTTGCTACCTCGACAGCCAGGTTCAAGAAGGCGGCTTTGTACAGCTTATCGCTTCAGGATACGGAGAATACATCTTCGGCAATCCGGTTGCCGACAGCCTGCGCCGCTGGCGCATCAAACCGATACCAAAAATCTTAGACAAAGCCAAAGCTCTGTACGAAAAACATGGCGAAGCCATTGAAAAAATGGCAGACGAGCAAAGGGGTTTCGACGAAATCCGCAAAGCTTTTCCCGATTTTGAAGAGCTTGACGGCGATTATTATGATGTTGCCGACGAAGACTTGGAAACCGCAGCAGCCTACGTTCAGGCAAATTGGGATAAATTTGCCAAACTGTCAGGCTGAAACCATAAAACTTTGCCGGTTTGAATCATCTGTTCAAACCGGCAAAATCATCAATACGTCAAATTAACGTTTGTTTTTCTGATAAATCGGCATCACTTCAGGCAACATTTTGCGGATTGCATTGATACGCGCCTGATTGGTTGGGTGAGTCGACAAAATAGCCAATGAGCTGCCGCCCTGTACTTTGTTCATTTTTTCCCACACGCTTACCGCTGCCTCAGGGTTGTAGCCTGCTTCAGCCATCAAACGCACACCGCCGGCATCCGCTTCGCTTTCCTGATAACGTGAGAACGGTTTGGTCGCCAACAAATCTGCACCCAAGCCGACCAAATCACCATCCACACCGGTTGAGCTGGCCAAAATCGAACCGCCCAAGCCGGTCAATACTTGTCCGCCCAAAGCTTTTTTACTGTGTTCCAACAAAGCATGGGTCATTTCATGGCCGACAACGGCGGCAATTTCATCATCAGTCAGCTTCAATTTTTCTACTATGCCGGTGTACACGGCCATTTTACCGCCCGGCATTGCCCATGCGTTCATTTCATCACTGCGGATAACGTTCATCTGCCAGTTGAAAGGCACGCCGGTTTTGTTGGCGCGCTCAGCATGAGGACGCAGACGTGCAAACACGCGTTGAACGCGTTGAGCAGTTGGAGATGAAACATCCAAAGCTTTTTGACCACGCGCTTTTTGAATGACTTGTGAGTAACTTTTAGCCGCGTCTTCATTTAAAGTCGCAGTATCGTAGCCAACCATATCCGCTACGGAAGTACAGCCGGTCAACGCCAAAATCACGCCCATGCCGGCCCAATATTTTTTATTCCATTTTCCCAACATGTTTTCTCTCTGTGTTTTTAAGTTAATGTAACGACATTGTACCCAAATTTAATACACTTTACACAAAAGGC
>NZ_JBQCTZ010000218.1:0-5424 GCF_051963715.1 Neisseria sp. P0001.S005
ACGGGTGTTTTTGTGCATGTTCATGTTTCAGTATTCTCCTGGAAATACTGTAAACAACGCTACTAGTTTCTACAGCAAAGCGAAACGTAACAAGGCCGTCTGAAAATATATGGAGCAACACTTATTTATTTTTCGCTCTCATACGCTTCGATTTCGCCGACTTTAGGCGCATAGCCGCTGCTTTTGTCGTGGCGTAAGTCCAACCAGATATCGACCAATGCCCAAGCGGCAGGCACGGCAATCACGTTTTGCCCCATACATAAAACCTGCGCATCATAGTTTTCCACCGAGCCGCGGAGGGTGAGCAAATCGTGCGCTGTCGCTGCCCGTATGCCGCGCACTTTATTGGCGGCGATTGCCGTGCCCACGCCGGTACCGCAAATCAACAGCGCGCGGTCGGCGCGCCCTGCTGCGACTTCTTCGGCTGCGGCAAACGAGAGTTGCGGATAGCTTCCTTCGGGTGAAGATAAATCGACCAAGTTGCTGACGCGCGGGTCGTTTTGCAGATGCGTTTTGAGTGCGTCTTTCAATATTGCGCCGTTGGCCGGCGCGGCAATAACCAAACGCATAAAAACTCCTTGAAGAATACAATAAACATTGTTTAGCATACGCCCGCGCGTGATACGATTCAAGCTTGCAACGCAGAGAGCACGGCATGAGCAAAACCTACTTCACATCAGACCTACATTTTTCACATAAAAATATTGCCAAATTCTGCCCGCAATTTCGACCGTTCGATAACGTGGAGCAGATGGATGAATTTTTAATCCAAACGTGGAATGAAACCGTTAAGCCTGAAGATACGGTGTACAACCTGGGCGATTTTTCCTTTGCCCAAGACCACAAGCAGATAGAGCGCGTTTTGTCGCGGTTGAACGGGCAACATCACTTGATTTACGGCAATCATGATCATGTGATTCGGCAGCATGCCGATTTTTTCCGCAGCCAGACCAAGCATGACGGCCATCCGCTGCTGTCGTCCATACGGCCGTATTTGAAACTCAAATTGCCGGAAATTAAGAATACGCTGGTTCTTTTTCACTATCCGATTCAGGAGTGGGACGGCTGCTATCAGGGCTGGTATCACTTGTACGGCCATTTGCATGACAGGGTGGCGGCAATCAAAGGGCGTGCTTTAAATGTCGGATTTGATTTGCACGGCCGCTTTTTGACGGCGCAAGATGTCGATAAGTTTTTGTGTGATTTGCCTAAAATTTCGTATTTTGGCGAAGCAGGGTTGAAGGTCAACTCGCTGGAAGAAGCGGCAGAGCTGGTGTCTCGGAAACTGGCGCAGTTAAATCAGGTATAATTTCAGACGGCCTTTGCGGATTTCCGGCAAAGGCCGTCTGAATATCAATTTCCCATTTTTGAGTGATACATGGAAAACCTTTTGGCTTACTTACTACAAAAAATCAGCCTCCCCAATCAATCCGGCAAGGACAAGTCATGAGCGGTAAGCCTTTGAAGTATCCCGTATCCGCTTTGGTTGTTTTGCATGATAAAGACGGCAATATCCTGCTGATTGAACGCACGGCACCGCAAGGTTTTTGGCAGTCGGTTACCGGCAGCTTGGAAGAGGGCGAGCGTATCGAAGAAACCGCATGGCGCGAAGTGTGGGAAGAAACCGGTATCCGCCTTGCAGACGGCCAGCTGGAAAACTGGCACGACAGCACCGTTTATGAAATCTATCATCACTGGCGCCATCGCTATCCCAAAGGCGTTTTTGAAAACCGCGAACACATCTTCTCCGCCCAAATTCCGCGTGATACGCCCATCATGCTGCAACCGGACGAACACGTTGCCTACGGTTGGTTTAGTGCGGAAGAAGCGGCGGAAAAAGTGTTTTCCCCTTCCAATAAACGCGCAATTTTAGAACTGGTCAAAAGGCTGAATGCCAAAAAGGCCGTCTGAATACGACAGTTTCACATTTTCAGACGGCCTTGGGTTTGTTATACTTTCGCCGTTTGACTCTCTTTAAAATCAAAGGAAACCATCATGGCAGACTTCAACAAAATCCTGACCCCGGGCGATGTGGACGGCGGCATCATCAACGTTGTCAACGAAATCCCTGCGGGCAGCAACCACAAAATCGAATGGAACCGCAAATTAGCCGCGTTCCAACTCGACCGCGTTGAACCGGCAATTTTCGCCAAACCGACCAACTACGGCTTCATTCCGCAAACTTTGGACGAAGACGGCGACGAATTGGACGTATTGCTGGTGACCGAGCAGTCTTTGGTAACCGGTATTTTTCTGGAAGCACGCGTTATCGGCGTGATGAAATTCGTTGACGACGGCGAAGTGGACGACAAAATTGTCTGCGTTCCAGCCGACGACCGCAACAACGGCAACGCTTACAAAACTTTGGCTGATTTGCCGAAACAACTGATCAAACAAATCGAGTTCCACTTCAACCACTACAAAGACCTGAAAAAAGCAGGTACCACTAAAGTTGAATCCTGGGGCGATGTAGAAGAAGCGAAACAAGTCATCAAAGAATCTATCGAACGTTGGAACAAACAAGCCTAATCGGTTTGTCCCGTCCAATATCAAGGCCGTCTGAAAGCAAAGTTCAGACGGCCTTTTTATATATCAACCGAAGGACAGGCTTGGAAGACGAATAATCGTTTTGTGCGTAACCGGTTGCCCCAACGGTTGCGGCCGCGTCATGCTGGCGGAAATAGGTTTGGTCGGCAAAGCCATCGGCCGCTACAACCTTTACGCAGGCGGCAACTGCGAAGGCCCCCGCATTCCGCGCCTGTTTAAAGAAAACATTACCGAACCTGAAATCCTTGAAATTGTCGAAGGCTGGGTGGCAGATTGGTCTTGAAACCGTTTGGATGGGGAAGGTTTTGGAGATTTTGCCATCCGTACAGGTATCGTCAAACCCGTATTGGACGCTCCGCGAGACTTTTGGGCATAACGCATACAGGTAGAGCCAACAAGTCTGTCATCAGAAAACAGAGAGAAAAGTAAAAGCTATACTCTGCGAAGCAGGAAAAATTCATGAATGTTCAGGATATATTAGTACTGGCATTAGTTCGAGAAGTAGTCGTGTAACATATTTATATTGTATCGTTATTATCTCTAAAAAATAAATTCTTTGAAAGTCATAAAAGTAATTGTTGAAGATACAAAAAAAGTAATTTATAATCAGCAGACTAGAAATAAAAAGGTACTTAAAATATGAGAAAATTACTTCCTGTATCATTTGCTGTACTTGCTCTATTTTCTGCTGGTTGTGAAGCCAATAATCATGAAAAAAAAGCACAAATTCAACACTCTAACTTGAAAGATAGAAAGAATATGATTAACTTAAATCTGATGTTAAATGAAATTCTAAAAACCCGTATTACAGATATTGCAAGTCAGCGTGCAGATGTTAGTAATATTGTTTCACAATATCTTCATTCGGGACTAACTAAAAATGAAATTATCAATTTAATTACTAATGAGTTTGAGGTTCTGGAAAATTCAGATGATAATTTACTTATTCATTATCAAAGAGGCGAAGGTTATTTAGGTAATAGACGTGATTTATACATTAGCCTGTTTTTTAATAAAAGTGGGCAATTACTAAAAAATGTTTCTTATCTAGATAAGAGCAATAATCTATAAAACTACAAGGAAATTGATCATGTCAGAGAAAATAGAAGTTGGTTATAGAAAGCTTGGTAGTTTGGGATACGATTATCATCATATGTTTCTGCTTTATACTGATAAAACGGGGAAGCAGTATACCATTAGTGGTTGGACAGATGAAGAAAATACAAACCCAAATTTACCCCTTGGTAATATAAGAGTCATTGCGGGTATGCCATATGATAGCAATAACCCAGATTCTTCTACTAGACACCCAGGACAAAAACAATACCGTGAGTTAATCACGGAAGCGTCTGATTTATCTGGGAAATGGGCAGAAATGGTGAGGAATGCCCAAAGCAAAGACAATATTTATCCTTATGATTTTTTGCGTCAGAACTCCAATACTATTGCAGCTACCGTATTACGTGAAGCTAGGCTTAAAGAACCTGAAAAAGATGGTTATGGTTTGGGTGATCATCTTGCTCCTGGTTCTGAAAATAAATTGAATAAAAATCTTGTCCCTAAAGATCCTAACAAAGCAGGGGTTTTAGACCTTTTGGATTTGAGTGCACAAAATAATCAAACAGATAATCTTCAATATGCCGAGCAATCTGCAGCCGATAAACTCCAAGCTCTAATTCAAGGCTTTAAGCATGACAAAGATGGTACGTTCACAGCCAAAGCATTAGCTGACAATGCTGATGTGGTGGCAAATTTTAGAGATGAGTTGCGAGAGACCTTAAAACAAAATCAGGCTCAAGAAGTTGCTCAAAATACTCCGCAAGTTCAAGAAGAGCGCAGCTATGGCGGTCGATCGTTTGGTTAAATCCTTCCCATATTTAAAGAATGCTGATGGCACGTTTTTTCCTTATTCTTTCAATAGATAGTTACGCATGAATAATAACGAACTTGAGCAAGCACATAATCTTTTGCTTGAAACCGCCGAGGTAATGACACAATTTAGGCAAAGTACCCATCAGATTGTCCAAAATCTTGAAGATAAATTGGATAAATCACTTTACGATCAACGCAAAATGATTACAGAGATGGTGCGTGCGGAAGTGACGAAAGAAATGTCAAATTCGGTGGCAGGTTATGTGCGAGATATGGAAAAGGCACGCAACCAAATGGCTGATCAAGTACGTGAATTCAATGCATACTTGAATAAGGTAAATGAAGAAAATCAGAAGATTTCTTCGCATTTGGTATGGATTATTTCGCTTGCAATGGCAACATTGGTTATTGGCGGATTGGCATTATCTTTTTTCTATGCCATGTTGATTGATCAAAAACGACAGGATGCAGATATGGTCGGTCGTATCAATCGAGCCAATATCGTGCGATGCGGCGATGAACTTTGTGCTAAGACAGGTAAAAGCGTAGAAAATGGCTATCGGGTTATTCAGAATAGATAGCTGAGAAAACCAAAAGGCCGTCTGAAAATCTGATTTTCAGACGGCCTTTTATATTGAGAGCGTTTATATCAAAGATGGAATATAAACCGAATCAGCGACGGCGGCCAAAGCCCCGACCCATGCTTGGTCGGCGGTAGTTGGAAGGCTGGCGCGCGGTTTCGCGGTAACGCTGTTGCTGTTGAGCGTTTTGTTGTTGCGCATTTTGCTGTTGGGCACGCAGGGTGCGCGTATTCAGTTGTTGGCTGGTGCGTCCGTTTGGACGTGCGGTTTGATAATAGTTGGCACGGGCTTGACGGGCAATCGGGCTGTTTTGATTGCGTGCCTGTGTGAATTTGTTCGCCAATGCGTTGCCGATAAATGCACCGGCTGCCGCACCCACCAAGCTTTGCAGCAGCCAGCTGCCGGTGGATTGGTCGTAGATGTA
>NZ_JBQCTZ010000219.1:0-5422 GCF_051963715.1 Neisseria sp. P0001.S005
TGTTAAGTTACGAAAGTGATAGTCAGATATCAAATTGAAAAATCTTCAACAACCGGCGTGTACAGAATGCGGTCGACCACTTCTCTGGTCAGTTTCGGTGCAAACATCTGGATAAAGTCATACGCGTAACCACGCAGGTAGGTATCAGTGCGTAAGGCTATCCAAGTGGGCGACGGTTCAAATAAGTGTGCCGCATCAATCAGCTGTAAATCTTGATCGATAACAGGATCGTACGCCATTTTGGCCATCAAACCAACACCCAAGCCTAAGCGGACATACGTCTTCAGTACATCCGTATCGGCAGCCGATAAGGCAACATCAGGTTGCTCAATATGCGCTTTATTAAATGTACGCGCGATACTGCTGCCGGAATTAAAAGCAAATTCGTAAGTAACCAGCGGAAAAGAAGCCAAATCTTCAAGGCTTAAAGGATTGCGGCAGTCCAAAAGAGGGTGGTCGTGCGGAACAATGACGGCATGGTTCCATTCATAGCAGGGCAGTTTTCCCAACTCAGGATGATCGTCAATGCGTTCAGTAATAATTGCCAAATCAGCTTCGCCGCTGCTGACCATTTGCGCAATGGCAGAAGGGCTGCCTTGTTTGATGGTCAAATTGACTTTAGGGTAGTTTTTGACAAATTCCGCAACGATTTTGGGCAAAGCATAACGCGCCTGGGTATGCGTTGTCGCGATGGTCAGCGAGCCGCTGTCATGATCGGTAAACTCGCTGCCGATATTTTTAATGTTTTGCACATCACGCAAAATCCGTTCCGAAATCTCTAATACGGCTTTGCCCGGTTGCGAAACGGAAACCACACGTTTGCCGCTGCGGATAAAAATTTGAATACCCAATTCTTCTTCAAGCAGGCGGATTTGTTTGGAAATGCCGGGCTGGGATGTGAAAAGCGCATCGGCGGCTTCGGAGACATTCAGATTGTGTCGGTAAACCTCAAGGGCATAACGTAATTGTTGCAGTTTCATGGTAGCAGTACCGAATACGTTGTTAATGTGGATTTTGTGCGACAAACGGCATGTAATTTAACATATTTTGCCCAGTTTTGCCCCGAGTTTTGAAAATGGTTGTTTTTAATGAAAATATCTTTTAACGATATGAAAACGGGAAATTCAGGAAAGAAGAGGGAAAGGGGTTTTGTTGTTTTTGTACAACTTAAGGTGGATGAATTGTCTGATTTTGCCCTAAATTAATGACACAAGATTGATTTTTCGGCATGATTAACTACTAGGAAGCAGGCACTTCATGATTGTTTGAAGGCATCGAGTATTGACAGTTTGCCTTGCGCTTCTTTATAGTGCAACCTGATATATCCGATTTGCCGCTGTTTTGATACTGCGGCCTGTATATTGGTAATTTGCTGCGGCTGCTTCCTGTATCCGCCGCATAACAATTTTGATGAGGGAATAAAATGACCAAACAGCTGAAATTAAGCGCATTGTTCGTTGCATTGGTTGCTTCAGGCACTGCAATGGCAAGTGAAGCGCACACCAAACACGGCTACGTCGTAAGCAGCCAATCTCAAGAAATCGTCCGTAACAACTACGGCGAATGCTGGAAAAACAGCTACTTCGACAAAGCTACCCAAGGCCGTGTTGAATGTGGTGATCGTGAAGCAGTTGCTCCCGTACAACAAGATCCTGAGTATGTTGATGAAACTGTTTCCCTGTCTACTAAAACTCTGTTCGGCTTCGACAAAGACAACCTGCGTCCTGAAGCTCAAGAAAAACTGGACGCTTTGGCTCAACGCCTGAGCAACGAAAGCGTACAAACTGTACGTGTTGAAGGTCACACTGACTTCATGGGTTCTGAAGAATACAACCAAGCTCTGTCTGAGCGTCGTGCTAACGTAGTTGCTAACTACTTGGTAGGCCGTGGCGTTGCTTCTAGCAAAATCTCTGCAGTAGGTCTGGGCGAGTCTCAAGCTCAAATGACTGCTACTTGTGAAGCTGAAGTTGCTAAACTGGGCAAAAAAGTTTCTAAAGCTAAGAAACGTGCTGCTCTTATCGCTTGTATCGAACCTGACCGTCGCGTTGATGTTAAAATTCGCAGCGTTGTTACTCGTCAAGTTGCTCCAGGCCAAACTATCGAAGGTCAAGGCGAATTGCCTGCTACTGATGAAGGTTGGATCCCAGCTCCTTACAATGGCGTTCACGGTTACGCTAAACCTTAATCGGTTTGTGAAAAATGCCCTGCAATATGCAGGGCATTTTTTTATAGTTTATATTTGAAGAGTCGGGGAATTTATGATTCAAAATAAAAGGCCGTCTGAAAAATTTATTTTCAGACGGCCTTTTATTAAGACGGATTAGTTTGGCTTGGGCCATTTCCATACGCAGATGGCTGCCAGTATCGTACAAATCAAAAAGATGATATTGGATAAGCCGTGCCAAACGCCGAATGTTCCGCCTACTAGGGACAGCAGCCAGTTATCCAGACCATACTTGTGTGCCTCGATAACCGGTGTAACCAAAAGATGGTTGCAGGCTAAGAGTAACCAAAGGACCAATATCCACCAAGAAAGTGAGGCCAGTTGCCGTCTGAAAAAGGCATAGGCTGCGCCAAAAATAACTAAGCCACATATCGCTGTAATAGCAAACAAAATGCCGGCAATTTCTCCCGCCTGCATTTTAGGCAGAAGGCGGAACAGGATTGGGGCGGTAACATAGCCTGCGGTCAGTTGCATACCGAGCCACATGGCGGCGGCGGTTTGGATAATTTTGTACAGTAGATTCATTATATTTCTCTTGGGAAGATTTCACTTTTTCTATTATGGTGTTTTTAGGTACAACAAAAGGCCGTCTGAAAATGTTTTCAGACGGCCTTTTGTTTATTTAGATATATTGTACGGCAATGATGTCATATTCACGTACGCCGCCGGGTGCTTGAACTTCTGCAACATCGCCTTCTTCTTTGCCGATTAGGGCGCGGGCAATGGGGGAGCCAACGTAGATTTTGCGTTCTTTGATGTCTGCTTCATCTTCACCAACGATTTGGTAGGTGACTTGTTCTTCGGTTTCCAAATCTTCCAGTGTTACAGTTGTGCCGAACACGATTTTACCTTCTGCATGGATTTCGGCAGGGTTGATGATGTGTGCCATAGAGAGTTTGTGTTCCAACTCGGCGATTCGGCCTTCGATAAAGCCTTGACGCTCTTTGGCGGCTTCGTATTCTGCGTTTTCAGACAAGTCGCCGTGCGAACGTGCTTCGGCGATGGCTTCGATGACTTCTGGGCGTGCTACGCTTTTGAGGTGTTGAAGTTCTTGTTTCAACAATTCTGCACCACGGACGGTCAAAGGGATTTTTTGCATTGAATTCTCCATGAAAGCATGATGATGCTTTTAAAATTTTATCCGGCCACGCGCGGTAGCCGGATTGGAAATAAAAATACAAGCCGCCAAAGCTTGGCGGCTTGATGAATAAATAAGTAATGTCTGTATTCTACCAAATTCTGCCGAAACCGCAATGATTAAAACGGATTTTCAGTAAAGTGTTGTTTTCTGTCTATTTTGTTTTTTCAGACGGCCTAAAAACTAAATATTGAAGTATTTCAAAGCTGTATTGGAAAAACGGTTTCTTAAATGAATGTTTTTGATTAAAATACCTGTTACTAATCCGTAGTGATTAGTCTGCTTTAACTATATAAAGAGAAAATATGGAAACAAAACCAACTTCCCAAAATGAACAACAGGCTAACCGCCGTTATTTGACTGTTTGGCGATGGCATTTTTATGCCGGACTTTTAGTTGCGCCGTTTTTAACCCTGCTGGCTGTTACAGGGTTGGGAATGCTGCTATTCGCCAATATTACCGGTAAAGAAGGCGAACGCATACATATTACGCCGCAGGCAGTGGTGCAGCCTTTGTCGGCTCAGGCTGAAGCCGCCAGACAGTTTGTGAATCCGGAAACTTCTTCTGTAGTGCAATATATTGCGCCGCGCGCAGATGACATGGTCGCCGTATTCCGTGTGAACAATGACGATAAAGCCACTATGGTTGCCGTTGATCCCTATACGGCAAAAGTTGTGAATACGATGCCGCGCAGTCAAGGCTGGTATCACACGATGGACGAAATCCACGGCGATATGATGATCGGCCCGGTGGGCGACTATCTGCTGGAAACTACCGCGTCGCTGACCATCCTGATGATAATCACGGGGATTTATTTGTGGTGGGCGAAACAGCGCAGCCTGAAATCCATGCTTGTGCCGAAAGCAGGCAAAGGACGCACATGGTGGCGTAGCATGCACGGCGCATTTGGTTCTTGGGTTTCTTTGATTTTGTTGCTGTTCTGTTTGTCAGGTATTGCTTGGGCGGGTATTTGGGGCGGTAAAGCGGTTCAGGCATGGAGCCAGTTTCCTGCGGGTAAATGGGGTGTGGAGCCTAATCCGGTATCTTCCGTGCCAACCCATGGTGATGTGCTGAACGACGGTAAATCCAAAGAAGTGCCATGGATTTTGGAGCTGACGCCTATGCCGGTTTCCGGTACGACAATGGGCGAAAACGGCATTAATCCAAGCGAGCCGATGACTTTGGAGACGGTTGACCGCTTTGCACGTGAAATTGGCTTTAAAGGCCGTTATCAGCTCAATTTACCTAAAGGTGAGACCGGTGTATGGACGTTGTCGCAAGACTCAATGAGTTACGATATGATTAGTCCGACCGCTGACCGCACGGTACACATCGATCAATACAGCGGTAAAATTCTGGCTGATATTCATTTCGACGATTACAACTGGTTTGGTAAATTCATGGCGGCAAGCATTGCTTTGCATATGGGTACATTGGGCTGGTGGAGCGTATTGGCAAATGTCTTGTTCTGTCTGGCGATTATCTTTATCTGTGTCAGCGGCTGTGTAATGTGGTGGAAACGCCGTCCTTCGGAAGCACGTGGTTTGGTTCCTCCGGCGCAGAAAATCAAATTGCCGGTATGGTGGGCAATGGCTGTGCCGCTTTTGATTTTGGCTGTGATTTTCCCAACAGCCATTGCTGCAATCGCTGTTATTTGGATTTTGGATACACTGTTGTTATCACGTATCCCTGCATTGGCAAGATGGTTTAAATAACCGTCCAATGTGATTAAAGGCCGTCTGAATCTTTTGTTTCAGACGGCCTTTGTTATAAAGGTCAAAAGAATTAGGGGATTATGATTCTATTTCAGTTTATGCGTGAGGTGTTTATTGTGATTAGCTTGTAGGATTGTGTAAGAAAGACGAGGAGATCTTGTATAAAAACAAAAAACCCACTTCATTGAAGTGGGTTTTTGATGAAAGCTATTAACCTTTGCGAGCAGGCAATTTTTCTTTAATGCGAGCTGCTTTACCGGTCAGACCGCGCAAGTAGTACAGTTTGGCGCGACGTACGTCACCACGGCGTTTAACTTCGATTTTTTCTACGGTAGGAGAGTACAG
>NZ_JBQCTZ010000220.1:0-5401 GCF_051963715.1 Neisseria sp. P0001.S005
TTCATTTGTTATTCCTTATTGGTTAAAACGCGTTGGATGTAATGGTAACGGAAAGCATGCCGTCTGAAAATGTTTGCACTCGTTGAATCAACGTTTCATTTTGTGAAAGACGATGGGCTGCTCCGGCGCGCGCGTGAGCTGTTTGGGCAGGGTCAGCATGGCGATAATCCACACGGAGAGGGTGTAGTAGAACACGCCTTGTCCGCGCATACCGGCCAATGCGGCATTGCCTAAGATGGCTTCAAAAATCAAGCCTGCCGCCGCAGAGGCACACGCTGCGACACCGGCAAGGAAGATGGCATAACGCGAATGCCGGCGCATCATTTTTTTATACGCCAGCTTGGTCAGTCCGCCTGCAATCGGCAGGTTGAGGAAGGCAAACATGCCGCAGACGAACCATGCGACGGAATCCTGCCAACCGCTTTGCCATACCCACGCGCCGTCTTTGACCGTGACCAACAGCCCTTGGCCGTCTGAAAAGGCAATTTGCACGATATTGTGCAATATCATCGCCAGCGGCAGGGTGAGGAACATCAGTGCGACCAATAGGGGGCGGTAGGGCTTTTCTTGAGTCAGGTACATGGCGGCTTGCCTTGGGAAAATAAGTTGAAATGATAGCAGATCGGCGGTTAATTCACGTTAGTCTGACGCCGAAATTGCTGACAAAAACAGTCAATTAAAAAAGAAATGAAAAATTCTTTTTTCTTGGCAAACATTGGTAGATAAAGGGTAAGAAAACGTTTTCAGACGACCTAATCTATTATTTTTATATGAACCGAACAGAAAATCTTTGCATTTCTCCGTAAAATCTACTAAATTCTTAATAACATATTATAAAGACCTGAAATCTGGAACCCAAACCGAAACTGCCTTCCGCCATTTACGCTCGGAAACTCAGCAGGCAAAAAGTTTCACACACAACAAAACCAAAAAATAATTCCTCTGAAATCAGTTGTTTATAATGATAGATAACCACAAGGCAAACCATGCCTGACTTTAGTAGGAGTAAAACCATGGCTGAAGCAACCGATGTCGTATTAGTAGGCGGCGGCATTATGAGCGCCACTTTGGGCGTATTGCTCAAAGAACTCGAACCATCTTGGGAAATCACCCTGATCGAACGCTTGGAAGATGTAGCGTTGGAATCATCAAATGCATGGAACAATGCCGGTACGGGACACTCTGCGCTGTGTGAATTGAACTATGCGCCCCTGACTGCCGATGGCACGATCGATCCGACCCGTGCCCTCAATATTGCCGAACAATTCCATATCAGCCGCCAATTTTGGGCGACTTTGGTCGAAGAAGGCAAACTGACCGACCGCACTTTCATCAATTCCGTCCCCCATATGTCGCTGGTGATGAACGCCGACCATTGCAGTTATCTGCAAAAACGTTTCGATGTGTTCAAAAACCAAAAACTCTTTGAAAAAATGGAGTTTTCTACCGACCGCGCCAAAATCGCCGAATGGGCGCCGCTGGTTGTCAACGGTCGTGATGAAAGCCAACCCATTGCCGCCAACTACTCCGCCGAAGGTACGGACGTTGATTTCGGTAATCTGACCCGCCAAATGGTGCAATATCTGCGCGAAAAAGGCGTGAAAATGGAATTCAACCGCCATGTTGAAGACATCAAACGCGAATCTGACGGCGCGTGGGTACTCAAAACCTGCAACACCGAAAACCATGAAGACCATTTGACCCTCCGCAGCCGTTTCGTGTTCCTCGGCGCAGGCGGCGGTGCACTGACCCTGCTGCAAAAATCCGGTATTCCGGAAGGCAAAGGTTACGGCGGCTTCCCTGTTTCCGGCCTGTTCTTCCGCAACAGCAACCCTGAAACCGTTGCCCAACACAATGCCAAAGTGTACGGTCAAGCTTCCGTTGGCGCGCCGCCTATGTCCGTTCCGCACTTGGATACCCGCAACGTGAATGGCGAGCGTCATCTGATGTTCGGCCCATACGCAGGCTTCCGCCCCAACTTCCTCAAACAAGGCTCGCTCATGGATCTGCCGATGTCCATCCAAATGGACAACCTCTATCCTATGCTCCGCGCCGGTTGGGCTAATATGCCGCTGACCAAATATCTCTTGGGCGAATTGCGTAAAACCAAAGAAGAACGCTTTAATTCGCTCTTAGAGTATTATCCGGAAGCCAATCCTGACACTTGGGAACTGATTACCGCCGGTCAACGCGTACAAATCATCAAAAAAGACCCGAAAAAAGGCGGCGTACTCCAATTCGGTACCGAAATCGTCGCCCATGCCGACGGCTCGCTGGCCGCATTGCTGGGTGCGTCCCCAGGCGCATCAACCGCCGTGCCTTTGATGATTAAGCTGGTCAACCAATGCTTCCCAGGTCGTATCGAGGCATGGTCAGGCCGTCTGAAAGAATTGGTGCCTGGCTACGGTATCAAGCTGAACGACAATCCGACTTTGGCGGACGAAATCATCAGCCACAACGCGACTGTTTTGGGTATCCATCACTAAATTAAAGCAGACACAAAGGCGGGCATTCTTGCCCGCCTTTTTTCAAACCATTAAAATAGCGGCATTCAGGCCGTCTGAAATCTAATCTGCGGCAGCATGTTGCACGATTTAAACCCGAAAATCAGCCCCAATAGAAAAACGCCATGACCGATATTCTCAACAAAATCCTTGCTACCAAAGCAGAAGAAGTGGCCGCACAAAAAGCAGCCGTTTCTTTGGAAGACATCAAAGCCCAAGCGCAGGCTGCCGCGCCGGTTCGCAGCTTTATCGGCTCGATCCGTGAAAAACACGCGCAGAATCTGCCAGCCATTATTGCCGAAGTCAAAAAAGCCAGCCCGAGCAAAGGCCTGATCCGCCCTGATTTTCATCCTGCCGAAATCGCCGTTGCCTATGAAAAAGCGGGTGCGGCCTGTTTGTCCGTGTTGACGGACGAACCTTATTTCCAAGGCTCGCCCGAGTATTTGAAACAGGCGCGTGCGGCCGTGGCGTTGCCGGTCTTGCGTAAAGATTTCATCATCGATGAATACCAAATCTATCAGGCTCGCGCGTGGGGTGCGGATGCGGTTCTTCTGATTGCCGCCGCCTTGGAAGCCGGGCAGCTTGAGCGTTTTGAAGCCGTTGCCCACGAATTGGGCATGACTGTATTGTTGGAGTTGCACGATGCGTCCGAGCTGGAAAAATGCTGCAACATGACCACGTCGTTGTGGGGCGTCAACAACCGCAACCTGCGTACGTTTGAAGTGACTCTGCAACAAACCCTCGACCTCTTGCCTGAATTAAACGGCAAAACCGTTGTAACCGAAAGCGGCATCCGCAACAAAGAAGACGTCGATTTCATGCGCGGCCACGGCGTGCATACTTTCCTGATCGGCGAAACCTTTATGCGTGCCGACGATATCGAAGCAGAAGTCAAAAAACTGTTCTAAACCTAAAAAACATCAGGCCGTCTGAATTTTCAGACGGCCTGAATCCATTGGAGACGAGAAAAAATGTTTACCGTACAGCGCATTTACGCCTATCAACCCGATTCTAAACAAACCGCCGTCTTTATCGACCGCCTCTATCCGCGCGGCGTCCATAAAGAAGTTTTCGCTACGGCGCTCTGGCTCAAAGACATTACGCCCAGTGCAAACCTGCGCCGCTGGTATCATGAAAATCCGGCTGAGAATTTTGACGGTTTTGTCAGCCGTTATCACGAAGAGCTGCAAGGTGATGCCGAGCAGGCTGCTATCAAGCGGCTGCTGGATTTGGAAAAACAACACGGCAATATCTTGTTGCTGACCGCCATCAAAGACCCTCGACATTCCCACGTCTCCGCACTGGCTCAATTTTTGGGCGCAACGTTTGAATATCGCGATTAAAAAATCAGTGTTTGAGCTGAATACAAAAAGGCCGTCTGAAACTTGCATTTCAGACGGCCTGCTATTTTCAAATCAAGAAGGATAACGGTGTGCTACCAATTTTCCGTCTATGTATTCGCCGATATAGACTTGCGAGGCTTCAAGGTGGAGGCGGTCGAGTTCCTGTTGCAACCACTCTTCATCACGCTTAATGATTTCGAGGATGTCGGGGTCAACTTGGCCGTCTGTAATCAGCGGATAGCGCAGGCTCTCGTCGCCGTACTGGATGACGGTGAGCTGGCCGTTTTGCTCCATGACGGCGCGTTTGACGGCAGAGATTTCGTAGATGCCGGCGGCGCGGAGTTTGAACATGAGGTCGTGTGCGCTGATGCCGTTTTTCATGCATTCATCGGTTTGGATTTTGCCGTTGACGATAACCCAGACGGATTTGCCGTCAATTACGGATTTGACCCAGCGGTTGTGGTTTTTGATGAATTTCAGGCTCAAGACCAACAGCGTCCACAAAATCAGCACGAGGAAAAATTGCAACAGGCCGACGCTGTCGCTGTAAATCACGCCGCCGATGATGCCGCCGAGTACATAGTTTTGCACTTGGTCCATGGCGGAGGTCGGCGCGAGGTTGCCTTTGCCTAAGAGGTTGATTTGCAAAATCAAACCTAAAATACCCATCAGTAGTTTGAGGGCGAGCAGGGAGTATGCTTCCATGTGTGTATCCTGTTATTCTTTATCGATGAGTTCGATATTGTTGTTGACCAAATTGATGGGCGTCAACGTGTAGGCGGAGAAGTCTTGATTGAAATGGACTTCGTAGTATTGGTTTTTGATGCCGATAATCATACCGTTGAACAGGCGCGTGCTGTTGACGATGATGTCTTGTTTTTCAACTTTTTGGTTTTCAATCAAGGCATTGAGAAAACCCACCATGCGCGAAGTATCGGCGGCAAAGTTTTGACGCTCGCTGTACGAAAGATATTGCGTGCCGCAGATGAGGATGAGCAACAACAGCGCAATAATGCTCAGGTCGCGGTATTTGGTGTCCATGCGGTGGCGCAGGTATTGCGATATGGCGAGCAGGAGGATGACGAGGGCGGCGAAAATCAGGACGTATTTCAAGTAGTCGTTGAAATACATATGGTTTTCAAGATAAAAGTGGGAAAAGAATTTCATGGTATTCAGTAGCTTTGAGGAGGGTAATAAGGCCGTCTGAAACATAAATTTCAGACGGCCTTGTCTATTAAACAAGGATGTTGCGTCAAGGTTTCGGATAAAGCATACATGGCGCTTCCCGAAGTAGCATCAGTTGATAAATCCGTCGTCTTTCATTTTCTTTTCGGAAAAATACTGGCTGATGACCAGTAAGCTGGCCAGAATGATAATGAAAAGACCTGCCATGGTCAGGGTGATTTTGAGAAACAAATCGGCATCGATGAAGGAAAACCAAAGTTGCAAAATCAAGAGCAACACCCAGCTGACGAACAATCCGAGACAGGCATAGACGCCGAGTTTAAACACGTTCTTTTTCCAAAATGACGACGTAGGCTTCACGCACGAAAA
>NZ_JBQCTZ010000221.1:0-5387 GCF_051963715.1 Neisseria sp. P0001.S005
GCCTTTGTCGGCGGCGTATTTTTCGAAATGCTGGTTCTCTCCGTTTTGCACACCGGCCGCGTTTCGCGCGAATCGCGTCGCGAAGTCGAGCGTGCCATGTCCCATCGTGCCGTCCGCGTGATGCCGATTGTCGTCATCACCCTTTTCATCAGCGGCATCGTTATGGTGTACAACCGTTATCTGCCAATGCTGCACCATCCTCTCGACAGCGCCTTCAGCATTATGTTGAGCATCAAAATCCTGTTGGCAGTAAGCGTTTTGGTACATTTTGCCATCGCCGTTGTCAAAATGGCCCGACACACCCTTACCGTCGGCTGGTCGAAATACATACACGCCGTTGTCTTCAGCCATATGCTGTTTATTGTCTTTTTTGCCAAGGCGATGTTCTACCTGTCTTGGTAAACCTTACCCATACCCCCCACACACAAGGATTTTTTATGACCCAATACCCGTCCGTCGGCTCGCCGATGTTTTACGGCATCTTCTTTATTGCCGTCTTAATCATGATCGCCATCGATATGGTATCGCTGAAAAAAAACGGCGCCCACAAAGTCAGCATCAAAGAAGCCCTCGCTTGGAGCGGCATTTGGGTAGCCGTATCTTGTGCATTTGCAGGCTGGCTCTATTTTGAACTGGCGGGCAACCCGACTTACGGAGCCGTTGTCGCCAAAGAAAAAGTCCTCGAATTCTTCACCGGCTATGTACTTGAAAAATCCCTTGCCGTCGATAACATCTTCGTTTTCCTGATGATTTTCGGCTACTTCAAAGTCGAACCCAAATTCCAACACCGCGTCTTGCTCTATGGCGTATTCGGCGCCATCGTCCTGCGCGCCATCATGATCTTCATCGGCGCAGCCTTGGTACAACAATTTGAATGGATTTTGTACCTCTTCGGCGCATTCCTCTTATACACCGGCATTCATATGATGAAGCCCGAAGCCGAAGCTGAAGAAGACCTTTCCCAAAACAAGATCCTGACCCTGCTCAAAAAAGTCATCCCGACCAACCAACAGTTTGACGGTGAAAAATTCTTTACCCTTGAAAACGGCAAACGTATTGCTACACCGCTTTTGCTGGTATTGATTATGATCGAATTAAGCGACGTTATCTTTGCCGTGGACAGCATCCCCGCTATTTTTGCCGTAACCACCGACCCTTTCATCATCCTCACTTCCAACATTTTTGCCATCTTGGGTCTGCGTGCCATGTACTTCTTACTGGCAGACTTTGCCGAACGCTTTATTTTCCTCAAATACGGCTTGGCTTTCGTATTGAGCTTTATCGGTATCAAGATGCTGATTATGCACTGGGTGCATATCCCGATTTCCATTTCCCTGTCCGTCGTCTTCGGCGCACTGGGCGCATCCATCCTGACTTCTTTGGTATATACGCGTCAGCAAGAGAAAAAATAATCTGCCGATATAAAAAGGCCGTCTGAACATTTCAGACGGCCTTTTCAAATATCAAACACCAGCTTATTTAGCAGCGTCTTTCAATTTGTCGGCAGCTTCTTGAGTCGCATCGGCTGCTTTACCCATAGCATCTTTAGCTGCGTCTTTGGCAGCATCTTTAGCATCAGAAACCGCATCTTTAGCTTCTTCAACCGCTTTACCGGCAGCATCTTTAGCGTCAGAAACTGCTTTATCCGCAGTTGCTTTAGCATCTGCAGCAGCATCTTTAACATCAGAAACAGCTTGCTCAGCCACACCTTTGGCTTCAGAAGCAGCAGCATCAACAGAAGAAGCTGCATTTTCAGCAGCAGCGTTTACATCGGAAGCAACAGCAGAAGCCGCCTCTTGGGTTTCTTTTTTCGCTTCTTGTGTACACGCAGCCAAGCCGGCTACCATCATTGCAGCAATCAATAATTTTTTCATGTTGTATATCCTTTGGTCTAAAAAATATCTGTCAAAACTGACAGACCAAAAAATCATAACATAATAAATGCTCAAAAAAGGGAGAATTAACACCAAATAACAGCCGGTTTACGTTTTTTGAAAAAAATTTCAAAAAAACAGTTGACGAAAAGAAACAAGCTACCTATAATGCACAGCTTATCGGGTCGTTAGCTCAGTCGGTAGAGCAGCGGACTTTTAATCCGTTGGTCGAGCGTTCGAATCGCTCACGACCCACCAAATATGAAAACCTGCTTTGAAAAAAGCAGGTTTTTTTCATGTTCTCCGTAATAATCTACTTCTCCTACAAATATACTTGTATGCCAGACAATTTAAGCATACACTGACTACACACGACTACAACGACAGGAGAACTTGAAATGAAACAATTGGCCATGTACATCAACGGACGCTTTGAAAACGATTTCAACGGCGAATGGCGCGACGTATTGAACCCTTCCACCGAAGAAACCATCGCCCGCGAACCCAAAGGCGGCAAAGCTGACGTTGACCGCGCCGTAGCGACGGCGCGTGCGGCGCAACCGGCATGGGAGCGGCTGCCTGCGGTCGAACGCGGCGCGTATTTGCGCAAAATCGCCCAAGGCATACGCGAACGCGCCGACGAGCTGACCGACACCATTGTTGCCGAAGGCGGCAAAACCAAAGACTTGGCGCGTGTGGAAGTCATGTTTACCGCCGACTATCTCGATTACCAAGCCGAATGGGCGCGCCGTTACGAAGGTGAAATCATCCAAAGCGACCGCCCGCGCGAAAATATTTTATTGTTCAAACGTCCGCTGGGCGTCGTGGCAGGCATCCTGCCGTGGAACTTCCCCTTCTTCCTGATTGCCCGCAAAATGGGCCCCGCTTTGGTAACGGGCAACACCATCGTCGTCAAACCCAGCAGCGTGACCCCGATCAACTGCCACATCTTCGCCGAAATCGTCGATGCCGTCGGACTGCCCGCAGGCGTGTTTAACGTGGTGAACGGTCCCGGCGCGGAAATCGGCAATGCCTTGTCCGCCCATCCGCAAGTCGATATGGTCAGCCTGACCGGCTCCGTCGAAGCAGGCCGCCAAGTGATGGAAGCCGCTTCCGCCAACATCACCAAAGTTTCGCTGGAACTCGGCGGCAAAGCACCTGCCATCGTGTTGAAAGACGCGGATTTGGACTTGGCGGTGAAATCCATTTTGGCTTCGCGCGTCGGCAACACCGGTCAAATCTGCAACTGCGCCGAGCGCGTCTATGTCCACAGCAGCCTGAAAGACGCGTTCATTGAAAAAATGACCGCTGCCATGAAAGGCGTACGCTACGGCAATCCTGCCGAAGCCGAAGCAGGTGCGCTGGAAATGGGCCCGCTGATTGAAGAGCGCGCCGTCAAAGCCGTTGCCGAAAAAGTGGAACGCGCCGTCAAACAAGGTGCGACGCTGGTCTGCGGCGGCAAACGCGCCGAAGGACGCGGCTATTTCTTCGAGCCGACCCTGCTGACCGACACCGACAACAACATGGACATCATGAAGGAAGAAACCTTCGGCCCCGTCCTGCCGGTTGCCACTTTCGACACGCTCGACCAAGTCATCGCTTTGGCAAACGACAGCGAATTCGGCCTGACCAGTTCCGTCTATACCACCAATCTGAATGAAGCGTTTTATGTAACCCGCCGCCTGCGTTTCGGCGAAACTTACATCAACCGCGAAAACTTCGAAGCTATGCAGGGCTTCCATGCCGGTTGGAAAAAATCAGGTATCGGCGGCGCGGACGGCAAACACGGTTTGGAAGAATATCTGCAAACCCAAGTCGTTTATTTGGAAACCAATATCTAACTGCCGATACGGCCCTTCATGAAACAAAAGGCCGTCTGAAACCGATTTTTCAGGTTTCAGGCGGCCTTTCTGCCTTTATAGAAAAAAACACCGACATCGCGTAAAATAGAGCCAATTTTTCACTTTATTCAGGCCGTCTGAAAACTCCGGCAGCCTGACTCATTTTTCCGGAAAACACCATGAGCGAACAAAACAATCCGCAAATCGAGCCGCAGTTGGACGAAAACCAAATCATCGCCCTGCGCCGCGAAAAACTGCACAACATCCGCCAACAGCGCATTGCCTATCCGAACGACTTCAAGCGCGACAGCTTTGCCGCCGATTTGCACGCCCAATACGGCGAAATCAGCAAAGAAGAACTCGACCCGCAAGCCGTTCCCGTCAAAATTGCCGGCCGCATGATGCTCAAACGCCAAATGGGCAAGGCGAGCTTTGCCACCATTCAAGACGTGACCGGCCAAATCCAGCTTTATCTGAACAACAAAGGCGTGAGTCAGGAAGTTTTGGACGATTTCAACCACTGGGACTTGGGCGACATCGTCGGCGCGGAAGGCTCTTTGTTCAAAACCAACCACGGCGAATTGACCGTGCGTGTGTCCGACATCCGCCTGCTGTCCAAATCCCTGCGCCCGCTGCCCGACAAACACAAAGGCTTGAGTGATCAAGAAACCAAATACCGTCAACGCTACGTCGATTTGATTGCCAACGAAAAATCGCGCAATACGTTTATCAAACGCAGCCAAATCATCCAATCCGTGCGTAATTTCATGGTGAACGAGCATTACTTGGAAGTCGAAACCCCGATGATGCACCCGATTCCCGGCGGTGCGACGGCGAAACCGTTCGTGACCCACCACAATGCTTTGGACATCCCGCTTTACCTGCGCATCGCCCCCGAGCTGTATCTGAAACGCCTGGTTGTCGGCGGTTTGGAGCGCGTGTTCGAGATAAACCGCAGCTTCCGCAACGAAGGCATGTCTGTACGCCACAACCCCGAATTCACCATGATTGAATTCTACGAAGCCTTCTCCGACTACGAGCGCATGATGCAGATGGCGGAAGACATCATCCGCAACGCATCGCGCACGGTAAACGGCACGGCGAAAATCAGCTACAACGGTAAAGAAGTTGATTTGGAAAGCCCGTTTGAGCGCCTGACCATTCTCGAAGCCATCAAAAAATATAATCCGCACTACACCGACGAGCAGTTGAACGATGCGGAGTGGCTGAAAAAAGAAATCGTCAAACACGGCGAAAGTCTGCCGCCGTCCCCAGGCATCGGCAGCCTGCAACTCGCCCTGTTTGAAGGTTGCGCAGAGAGTAAATTGTGGAACCCGACCTTCATCGTCGATTACCCGGTCGAAGTTTCCCCGTTGGCACGCGCTTCCGATACCAAACAAGGTCTGACCGAGCGTTTCGAATTGTTCGTTGTCGGTCGCGAGCTGGCAAACGGCTATTCCGAGTTGAACGACCCTGAAGACCAAGCCGAACGTTTCAAGGCGCAAGTGGCACAAAAAGACGCCGGCGACGACGAAGCCATGCATTACGATGCCGACTACATCCGCGCCATGGAATTCGGCCTGCCACCGACCGGCGGCTGCGGCATCGGTATCGACCGCTTGGTAATGTTGCTGACCGATTCGCAAACCATCCGCGACGTGATTCTGTTCCC
>NZ_JBQCTZ010000222.1:0-5359 GCF_051963715.1 Neisseria sp. P0001.S005
CTTTGTTAATTTCTATAACACTGTGAAGCCGCACCGCAGTTTGAACGGCGATACGCCGTTTGAGGTCTTGCAGGCTTCATTCTCAACCTGTGGTGTAAACAACGCAACGTTTTCCTACAGCCTGTTTTATGCAGGCTCTTTTTTTATTCTTATTCACTATCCTCAACGAAAATTAATTTAAGCGTTGATATATAAAAAGGCCGTCTGAAACCAATCGGTTTCAGACGGCCTTTAGTCTGCCTATCCTTATTGCCAAATTACAATAAGGTTAACAGACAAGCTTTATTTTTCATTCAGAATCTTACCGACAATCTCACCCACATCTTTGGACAAACCTTCTTGTGCATGGATGCGTTGCAATTCTTTGGTCATGACGGCTTTGCGGTTGGCTTCCAATTTGTTGCAGATGTTGAAAGCCTGCACCAATCGGGCGGCAACTTGCGGATTGAAGCGGTCGATTTCCATCACTTTATCGGCAACAAAACGGTATCCACTACCATCTTCTGCATGGAAGTGCGGAATATTACGACTGAAGCTCATCAATAAAGAACGGGCCTTATTTGGATTTTCAATACTGAACTTAGGATGATTCAAGGCCGTCTGAACTTGCTGTAAAGTATCTTTGCGGCGACTTGAGGCAATCAGGGCAAAATATTTGTCCATTACCAAAGCATCATCGGCAAATTTATCGGCAAATTGTGTCAACAAACGATCGCGGATTTCGCTTTCATTGCTGTTAATTGCGGATAAGATACCCCATTCGTGGGTCATGTTTTGCGCCATTGCTTCGTAATTCTCCGCAACGTGTTCGATATGCGCAGCGTCAGCACGAAGGATAAATGCCCTGCAAGCATTGCGCAAAGTACGCCAGCCGGCCAATTCCGGGCTGTATTCATAACGCACAGCGGCATCAGCTTGGTTTTCTTGCTCGGCAGCTTGACGGTTCAGCTCGCGCCATTGAGGCAGGAACTTGACGGCAACGGCATTGAGCAAGGCTTCACGCGCCTGATGAACCTGAATCGGGTCAATATTTTCTTCTTCCGCCCATACATCGGTTTCAGACGGCATTTGCAGCAAAATGGCACGGAATGCCGGATCAAAGTCACCGGAAACCACCAAAGCCAAAGCATCCATCAATGCTTTGTGTTCCGGCAAAGGACGGCCTTCCGCCAATGCCTGACGGTTGGCGTTAATGGCGCGATGATACAGGGTTTGAGCAGCCTCCCAACGGGCAAACTCATTTTCATCTGCCGCCAACAACGTGGCCAATTCTTGCTCGCTGTACGGATAGTTCAGGGTAACCGGTGCAGAGAAGTCACGCAACAGAGACGGGATAACCGGCTCATTGACGCCGCCCAACACAAAAGTCTGCTCGGCTTCAGTCAATACCAAAACCGCCTCTTTCACACGTTTGCCTTGATATTCAAACTCAACCGCTTCGCCTTTTTCGTTCAGCAAACCGGTTTTAACCGGAATCATCATCGGCTGTTTGTCCGCCATATCGGGCGTGGCCGGAATAGTTTGTTTGATGGTCAATTCAAACGCACCATCTTTCAGACGGCCTTGAGCATCTAAAACCGGCGTACCGGCTTGGCTGTACCACAAGGCGAACTGATCAAGATTGATACCGTTTGCGTCTGCCATTGCGGCACGGAAATCATCACAAGTCACAGCCTGTCCGTCGTGGCGTTGGAAATACAGCTTCATGCCTTTTTGGAAGCCTTCTTCCCCAAGCAAGGTGTGATACATGCGCACCACTTCCGCACCTTTTTCATAGACGGTCATGGTGTAGAAGTTGTTCATCTCTTCATAGCTGGCCGGGCGGACAGGATGCGCAGTCGGGCCTGCATCTTCAGGGAATTGGAACAAGCGCAGCATGCGGACATTGTCGATACGGCGTACCACGCGGCTGGCTCGGTCGCCAGAAAACTCTTGATCACGGAATACGGTCAAACCTTCTTTCAGCGACAATTGGAACCAATCGCGGCAGGTCACGCGGTTGCCCGTCCAGTTATGGAAATATTCGTGGCCGACAACAGATTCGATGCCTTCAAAATCAGTATCGGTCGCGGTACAGCTGTTGGCCAGCACAAACTTGGTGTTGAAAATATTCAAACCTTTGTTTTCCATTGCGCCCATATTGAAATCGCCCACGGCAACGACCATGAAAATATCCAAGTCGTATTCCAAACCGAAGCGTGTTTCGTCCCATTTCATCGCATTTTTCAACGATTCCACGGCAAACCCTACTTTAGGTTTATCTGTCTCCGTGGTATAGAACTCGATTTTGACCTTACGGCCGCTCATGGTCGTAAAATAATCTTCCGTTACTGCCAAATCGCCAGCTACCAAAGCAAAGAGATAGCTCGGTTTGGCAAACGGGTCTTCCCATTTCACCCAATGACGGCCGTCTGAAAACTCGCCGCCATCGATTTTATTGCCGTTAGACAGCAACACCGGATAGCGTTTTTTGTCTGCAACGATTGTGGTGGTAAATTTAGACATGACATCTGGACGGTCGATGTAAAACGTAATTTTGCGGAAACCTTCCGGTTCGCATTGTGTGAACAGGTTGCCACCGGAAGCATACAGACCCATCAAAGATTTGTTCTCAGCCGGTAGAATTTCAGTTTCCACTTCCAGCGTGAAGTTTTCAGACGGCACGCCGGCAATCGTCAGTTTTTCGTCTTCCAACACATAATCTACGGCCCGGCCGTTTACTTTCACAGACAGCAGTTTTGCCGAACCATCCAATACCAATGGCTCTCCTGCTCTTTCAGGTTGAACGGTCAGACTGGATTTGACGATGGTTTGCGGTTCTAAAATATCGAAATGCAGGTCGGTTTTCAGAATACGGTACGCTGGCGCGGCGTAGTCTTTCAAATAATGGATGGTTTTGCTCATTTGTTCTCTTTCAGAGTCATGCGGTAAATAGATGAAGCATATCGTTTCAGATAGTCTAAATTCAAGTGTTTTCAGAAAAAAAGGCCGTCTGAAACCTAAAATTTCAGACGGCCTCCCTATTCAGGCAGTAAATCTAGTTGCCTGTCATTGCCAACTTACCACTTATACAGCGCACCGACACCGACACCGACATGACCGTCGGTATTGGCCGAGAAGTTGCCTTTGACAATCCAGTTGCCGCCGTCACTCATCGCAGATACGCCGATAGCCATGGCAGACTGACCGCCGTAGTAGCCGCTGCCGACACCGATACCGGTCTCACCCGGACTGGTTACTTGCGGAATCGAGCCTTGGGCAATCGCACCGGCCACACCCGCGTAGGCTTTCTTACCTACTTGGTTGATGTTGTTTTGCAATTCGTTGCCCAAACCAATCAACTGGTTCACGTTTGCCGCGTCTGTACCGTCTTTACCCGGAGCCACATTGGTAATGCGTTGGCCGCCGTTGTTCAGACCGACAGGAGACAGTTTGACTTGGTTGTTCGGATTGTTTTCAGTCGGTGCAGCGATGGTTACGCCATCGTTGTTGACCACGGTGTTGCCTGCGGTCAGACCGTCTTTGTTCAACGCAACTTTATCGCCGACTTTCATGCCGTCGTTATTCATTACAGTATCGCCTGCTTTGAAGGTATCGGCATTCACTGTCTTCACGCTAATCTCGTCAGCCAACTTCAGTTGAGCACCACCGGCTACGGTTTCGCTGATGATGTTGCTGTCGCCTTTGACATTGATGGTGTCGCCCAATGCATAGTTGTTGCTGCCGGTCGTACCGCCGAAGTTGATGCCTTTGGCGATAGTCGCAGCGTTGTTGGCTACGTTTTGGTTGGTCGCAAACAGTTGGCTGCCGTTAACGGCATCTTTGCTGTTGGCATTGAGGTCGCCGTCGGCTACGTTGGTCACTTTGTTACCCGCATTGTCCAAGCCGTCTTTAGTCAGGTTCACATCGCCTGCTTTCAAGCCGTCTTTGTTCAATGCAACATCATCACCAACTTTCACACCATCATTATTAACAGTAGTATCACCGGCTTTCACGCTGTCAACGTCCAAGTCTTTATCGGTAGCAACTTCATAAACAGTCTGACCTTTGTCACCTGTTTTTTCAGTCACAACGATGTTCTTACCTTGAACGACTTCAGTTTTAGATGCCGTCGCAGCTTGTTTCAGTTGAGAAACATTAACCGCATCGGCGTCATCCGTACCGGCCGCAACGTTGGTAATCTTGTTGCCGCCATTGTTCAAGCCAGCTTTGGTCAGGTTCACATCGCCTGCTTTCAAGCCGTCTTTGTTCAATGCAACATCATCGCCGACTTTTACACCGTCATTATTCATCACGGTATCACCTGCGGTAACGCTGTCAACTTTCAGGTTTTTATCGGTAGCCACTTTGTAAATGGTTTGGCCATTGGCGCCGACATTCTGAGTAACAACAATGTTATCGCCTTGAACGACTTCGGTCTTAGCCGCAGCCGCAGCTTTGTTCAACTGAGCAACATTCACCGCATCAGTATCATCGGTACCGGCTGCAACGTTGGTAATCTTGTTGCCGCCGTTGTTCAAGCCGGCTTTAGTCAGGTTGACATCACCAACTTTCACGCCATCAGTATTGACGGTGGTATCGCCGGCTTTCACGCTGTCAACTGCCAAGTCTTTAGCCAATTTGACTTCCAACTTATCAGAGCCATTCGCTACAACACCGATATTGCCGTCTGAAAGTTTGGCTGCATCGGTTTGACCGCCAACAATATTCAGCTTCGTACCCGGTTTGCGTTCAACATCTTTGCCGCTGTCGCCGCCGAAAGTCAAAGGCAGATTGGCAGTTGCATTGACGGCTTTAATCGCATCATGGATGTTGTTCTCACCAGTACCGCCAATATCGGTCATGCTGATGTTGCCGCCATTATTGGCCGCATTGCCACCCAATACATTCACCAACTGATCTTGGGCTGCATTCAGCTGCTCTTCAGTCGCCGCACGTTTGCCTTGGGCAAAGTCGCTGCCACCCAAAGTCGTATTGCTCAAGCCGCTGACTTCGCCTTTATTGCCATCGATTTTCACCGGAGCCGCTTGACCGACATTCAACACATCTGCCAGTTTCAGCTGTGCACCACCGGCTACGGTTTCGCTGATGATGTTGCTGTCGCCTTTGACATTGATGGTGTCGCCCAATACGTAGTTTTTGCTGCCGGTCGTACCGCCGAAGTTGATGCCTTTGGCGATATTGGCGGCGTTGTTGGCTACGTTTTGGTTGGTCGCAAACAGTTGGCTGCCGTTCACGGCATCGGTACTGGTCGCGTTAACCGCACCTGCAGCGACGTTACCCAAGGTTACCGGGCCGCCTGTGCCCACCAGATTCACTTTGTTGCTCGGCGTAGTGGCCGGAGTGCCCGCTGTGTCAA
>NZ_JBQCTZ010000223.1:0-5352 GCF_051963715.1 Neisseria sp. P0001.S005
CCGCTGACAAAAATACCGCCTGAAATGGTATAGAGCGCCAAAAGCAGCAGGATAAAGGGGATATATTCTTCAACCAATGCATGGGCAACGGTATGCACGCCTGCTCCGAAACCAAAGGTTACGATAAACGGCGTTAAAAACAGCAGCGTCCAAAACGCCGTAATTTTGCCGAAGTGGTGGTGCCAAATACGGGAGAAAAACAGAGGTCCGAGTGCAATGGACAAGAGAATCAGTGCAAACGGCAGACCCCAAAGCAGGCTTGCGGATGAGCCGTCAAAATCGGATGCCGCAGCAGGAAAGGCGGCAAGAATCAGTAAAAATGAGAGAGAGCGCATAGTATTTCCTTTTTATTCTGTGGCGCCGTGAGGAACTTCGTTGAGAAAGCACGGCGGTGAAATATTCAGGCCGTCTGAAAATATCCAGACGAACTGCGCGGTTGTGTCAGGGGGAAGTATAACGCAAAGCAAGTGTTAAGGGACGGTTTAGGGTGTTGGAATCAAAAGAAATGTTGATACAAATAAAGGAATCAAAATGAGTAGAGTAGTTGGAGGTAGTAAAAAAATGGTTTTGAAACAGGAGTTTGGAATATCGGAAATAATACTATCGAAAAAATACTTTGAATTAATTTTAGCTAAAATTTACATTTAATTGAATAAATGGAGGTCGTCTGAAAAATGAGGGTTGAATAGGGTGTTTTAGTTCTTACTGATTGTTTTAATGGATAAATTTGGTGTGAAAATAAAAAACAGGTAAGCGAAAATGCCCACCTGTTTTATTTTATGCTTCCGGCCGTAACCACATCCACACAGCCACGCAACTACAGAAGATTGATGAAACGGCACCAATCCACCAGCGTTCTGGAAATTGCCAAAACATAAACAGGCAAGAAAGGGCCATCATGCCGATAGCGAAGAACTTTGCCTTACGCGGCACGGCGCCGTTGTTTTCCCAGTTTTGTATGATGGGGCCGAAATGGCGGTGATGATACAGCCAATTGTGGAAGCGCGGCGAAGCTTTTGCCCAGCAGGCGGCGGTCAATAAAATGAAAGGCGTAGTTGGCAGTAATGGCAGGAAAATGCCGATAATGCCCAAGACGAGCGACAATGCGCCGCAAAAAATCAATAAATAGCGAACCATCTTCCCATCACCAATTATTTGTTTTCAGACGGCTTGTGATGCGGAAATGGACAACGCGGAATGTCTAATTTATCCCAGCCCTCATGTCCCATTTTTTCAAGCAGCGCGATATTGCGGTCAAAAATTGCCGAGGCATTGGGAAATGCTTCAGCTGCTTTGGCAATACTGTCTTCACGAATCAGATGCAAGGTCGGGTAGGGCGAGCGGTTGGTGTAGTTGCTGATGTCGTCGGCTTCTGTGCCTTCAAATTGAAAATCGGGATGGAACGGCGCAATTTGGACAATGCCTTCCAATTCGTTTTCTACAACGGCATCGTCGGCAATTTCCAGCATTTGGTTGAAGGTTTCAAAATCAGGGAACAGCGTAGGATGAACCAGTAAAGTGGTTTCCAATTCAGAAGCAGGCGTATTGCCCAGAAGCTGCAATTCACGATCCAAGTCTTCAAGGAAACCATCCAAATGGCGGGCTTCACTGACAACGATGCGAACTAGGTTTTTAACGTGCGGCGCTTTGGCAAACGGGCAGAGATTCAGCCCGATAACGGCTTTTTCCAGCCATTGCTTGGTATGTTCTGAAACAGTATTGGTATCGAGATGGGTGGTGTCTGTCATAGTAAAAGCTTATGTGAATTATTCTTAAAAAGTATACAAGTGTATGGATGTGAAAGCAAACCATTGGAATTTAAAAGGCCGTCTGAACAACAGACGGCCTTTATCAGTTTCAAATCATCAATCCTGAACCAAATGAACCAAAGGCAGAGCGGTCGTGTTTTTAATTTCTTTCAACACAAAACTCGATTGCGCATCTTGCACGCCGTGGTGCGAAAGCAGCGTGTCCAAAACAAAATGGGAAAACGCGTTCATATCGGTAAAAAAGGCATGGAGCAGATAGTCGGTTTCACCCGTTAACGCAAAGCAGCTCAATACTTCCGGCCAAGCGCGGACGGATTCGGAAAAATCCTCACGCGCATCTTTTGCCTTGCTAATCGATACACGGATAAAAGCCTGCAAACCCAAGCCCAAAGATACGGGAGAAAGCTGGGCGGCGTATTTTTGAATAATGCCTGCATCTTCAAGCTGTTTGAGACGGCGCAGGCAGGGAGAAGGGGAGAGCGCCACCTTTTCAGAAAGCTCAACATTGCTCAACCGCCCGTTTTCCTGCAAAACCTGCAGAATCTTTAAATCCGTTTTATCTAAATTCAGATGAGGCATGATGTTTCTCCCAATGTAGGCAATGTATGTTTTAAAAATGAAAAATGCTTAAAAATAAAGACTTGTATGGTTAAATTATATATTGAGTTCAGATGGGCGACAAATTGTCTTATCAGGAGTGTTGCGAATTTGTTTTATGTAGTGGTGAAAAGACGAGGGCCGTCTGAACCAATCAGGTTAAAACTTTCCTGTCGGATTAGGATTAAATATAAAGAGGCCGTCTGAAAATGGATTTCAGACGGCATTTATTCTCGTAATGTGATGATTCAGGCTCTTAATGACCTTGTTTTGGAGAGTTTGGTTTCTTTTGCTTTTGTTCGTTTTCCGCGTTTGTATTTGGCTTTGTTTGGGATGTTTTCTTCGCAATGTATTTTTGTATTTTGGAAAATAAGCTTACAAGCTTTGTTTGCAGGATACGGGAAGGAAGTATGTATCCATGGTGCCGCCGCAAGACCAAACTGTTGTGCCTTTGGTATTACCTGTTTTCGCAAAGCTTGGTATTAGGTGGATTTCGGTATTCTTAACAGGTACGGCGGCTTGATTACCGATGGCGGCAACAATAGTGCCGTTATCTTCAATACGAACGATCTTTACATAGTTACCGACTTTATTGTCGTCTGAAGCGAGTTGCTTGATATTGAGGTCAAGCGGTAAGCTACCTTTATCTGCATAGGCTTCTTCGACGTAGCTTTTCATACTGCCTGCCAGCATAATGCCTTCTGCTACTTGTGCTCGGGCAACATAGTTTTGGTATGCGGGAAGAGCTGCTACTGCCAAAATGCCGATAATGCCGATAACAATCATCAACTCAATCAGGCTAAAACCGGTTTGGGTTTTGCGTAGTTTTTTCATTTTTTGAGTATGTCGTTTTCTTATTTTTATTTTATAAAGCAAATCCCATAATCATATTATGGGATTTACTCTTTAAGCTTTTAAATTTGTTGGTAACAAATTATTAACGGCAAGAAGAAGGCAAGAATTTGCTATCAATAGTACCTTTTGTACAGGTCCAAGTGAAGGAGCCGCTAGCAGTTGCAGCAGCGCCAGCAGCAGCAGCAGCAGGGGCATGAGGAGTAAGAGATACGGTTTTGCCTTTAATTTCGTTATTTACGTCAGTAGCTTTCATTTTGGCAGTAATAACACCGTCACCACTGACTTCTACTTCTTCAACATATTTACCCTGAATGCTTCCCTTATCTGCAATACCTGCTTCTGCATTACTAGTAGGCCATTTACCTTTATCTGCATAGTATTCAACAACAGCGGACTTTTGACCTTCCATCAAAGAGATGGCTTCAGAAACTTGGGCACGTGCAGTGTAGTCTTGGTATGCAGGCAGGGCGATAACTGCCAAGATGCCGATAATCGCGATGACGATCATCAATTCGATCAGGGTAAAACCTTTTTGGATTGCTTTCATTGTTTAAAACTCCAGTTTGAAAGTGTGAATAATTATGTTTAAGTAAAAAGTCCGTAATGTGCTTGGCACTATGTATTATGAGTAAACCATAAAGTAAGAAGGAATATACAGCTTCCGTCGGGCTTGCTGCTTTGAGGCTTGGGCCTTATCGGACGTGTTGTTTCAAGCAGGCGGTGTGCCAAGTGTGGAAAATTGGTTAAAAAATTTATTTTTTATTTTTTGTTTATTGTTTTTATTGGGTTTATTTTTTAATTTTTAAGTTTTATGAGGTTTTGTTTGAAAGTTTCAGGATTTTAGGGAATTTGGGTGGTTGACGTTTTTTGTCAGTTTTGTGTTTTTTGTGACAGGGAGTGTGTGCGAGTTTGGGTGTGTGACGTTTTTTGTCAGAAATTAAGCTTGTTCAATAATATGTTAATTGATTTGGATAGGCGGTATTTTTATGGACTAATCGGTGAGTTTAATATTTTGTGATTTTATTTTTTTGTTTTTTATGGGTTTTATTTTGTATGCGTATTTTGTTTGAATATAGATGAGGAAAAGATTTGGAAGGAAGGGTTTTTGAAGAGGATTTGGTGTAATAGGTGAATGAAAATTTGTTATTAGAATTATATTCATATGGGTTATGATTTTAGAATGTAGTTTTATGTCATAGTAAAGGTCTGATTTTGAATTTTAAGGCTTTGGATTTCTTGAGTGTTTGAGAAGGGTATATTTAGGATGTTTATATATTTGGATGTGATTAGGGTGAGCAAAAAATGCTCACCCTATGTTTTTAAGATGTTCAGACGGCCTTTATGGGGTCAAGACTTCGATCAATGCTTGTTTTAGGGTGTTTTGGGTTTGCGGGTCTTGTAGGGATGGGCTGTAGGTGATGAAGCTGTCCTCAATGCGCTGATCCAAGGTGGTGATTTTGGCGTAGCGCAGGCTGATGTTGTGTGCGAAGAAGGTCTCGGCGATGTCGGCGAGGAGGTGGGGGCGGTTGACGGCGGTGATGTCTATGGTGTGCCAGCCGGGATAATCTTCTTCGGGGGTGATGATTACGGTAGGCAGAATAGGAATATGGCGGATGCGGCGACTGATGTGTGGGCGGCCGCTTTGTTTTTGGACGGTGGTATTGCCGTGGATGAAGCTGTTGAGTTCGGCTTCGAGTGCGCTTTGGCGGTCGGGATATTCTTCGGGCGGGAGATTGTCGGGAAGTTGCAGGATAAAGGTGTCGAGGATGTAGTCGTGCTCGGTAATGAAGGCGCGGGCGGCTTGGATGTCGAAACGGTGGCTGCTGAAGATGCGGCAGAGGCGTGCAAAGAGGCGGTCACCATTGGGCATGAACACCATGACTTGAAGGCTGTTGCTTTGGGGAAGGATGCGGCTGCGGACGGCCGGACTTTCGGTGTCGTAGGCGAGGTTTGCGGTGTGCCAGAGGATTTCCCGTGTCTGATGGCGGACGTAGTATGCGCTGCCGAGTATGCGGCGGAGTTTTTGTTGGTTTTGGAGGGGAACGGCCGCGCGCGTGAGCTGATCGGTCGAGGCTTGTTCGCGTCGGTTGGGGAGGCGTTCGGGATCGTGGTGTTTGCTGTTTAAAACGGC
>NZ_JBQCTZ010000224.1:0-5337 GCF_051963715.1 Neisseria sp. P0001.S005
GATTGGAGGAGAAAACAGCTGAAAACCCTTGTTTGGATTTCGGCTGTTGGAAGGAAAGGAATTTTGCAAAGGTCTCTATATGTAATTTAAAAGGCCGTCTGAAACATCATTGGATGTTTCAGACGGCCTTTCATTTATTCGCACGATATGGCATTAGTCCCAAATATTTGCGCGTTCGACTTCTTTCCATGCGTCTAGAATCAGGCTGCCGTCGTTGTCTTTCAGCAAGGCGGCATCTGAGAGCATACGGCGCCAAGTGCGGGCATTTTTTAGGCCGTGCATCAAGCCTAGGGCATGGCGGACGATGTGGCGTAGGATGGTGCCGCGTCCTAAGGCGATTTGTTCGCGGCTGTATGCGTATAGCCAAGCTGCTAAATCTGCGTATTGGATTGGTGCGTGTGCGTCGTTGTAAAACAGCGCATCCCAATCGCGCATCAGTATTGGATTGTGATAAGCCTCGCGCCCGATCATGACGCCGTCGACAAATTTTAAGTGTTCGGAGATTTCTTCGTTGGTGGTGATGCCGCCGTTAATCAAAATTTCCAAGTCGGGAAAATCTTGTTTTAAGCGATATACGTATTCATATTTGAGTGGCGGAACTTCGCGGTTTTCTTTCGGGGATAAACCGTCCAGCCAAGCATTGCGTGCATGGACAATAAATGTGCGGCAGGCTGTTTTTTCGCGAAGTGTTCCCACAAAATCTGCTACGACTTGATATTCTGTTTGCCTGTCTACACCAATGCGGTGTTTGACCGTCACCGGAATTTCAACTACATCCTGCATCGCGTTCAAACAATCTGCCACCAAATCTACATCATTCATTAGGCAAGCGCCGAAAGCACCTTTTTGAACGCGTGGGCTGGGGCAGCCGCAATTTAGGTTGACTTCATTATAGCCATACGCTTCAGCCGCTTTGGCAGCGATTGCCAAGTCATGCGGATCTGAGCCACCAAGCTGTAACGCTACCGGTTGCTCGCCTTCGTTGAAACTCAAAAAGCGGTCTTTATCTCCATAAACTACCGCGCCTGAATTGACCATTTCGCTATAAAGCCAAGCATTGCGTGTAATTTGTCGCGCCATAAAGCGATAGTGTCTGTCTGTCCAATCGAGCATGGGGGCAACAGACAAACGGCGGGAAGGTAGGGAAGAAGCAGGCATTGAGATGACTTTCAAACAAAATAATGCATTATATAGTGTATTAAATTGACTTTCGATATCGGCCGGTAAATCAAAATTATATATAAGGTATCACTGGGTGCAGCCGTGTTGTAGTAGAGGCTAAATCCATTCATGGTGGTGGAAATCCAATATTCAGACGGCCAAATAAGTTTTAAAATGTCAAACAACAAACCATTAGAATGATAAGGAAAAAACATGGCACAATTTTTCGCCATCCATCCCGATAATCCCCAAGACCGCCTCATCAAACAAGCTGCCGATATTGTCCGCAGTGGCGGCGTTATCGTTTACCCTACGGATTCCTGCTATGCGCTTGGCTGTAAACTGGGCGACAAAAATGCGATGGAGCGCATTCTCACGATTCGTAAAATCGATCAAAAACACCATCTGACCCTGATGTGTGCCGATTTGAGCGAATTGGGTACTTACGCCAAAGTAGATAATGCCCAATTCCGCCAGCTCAAAGCCGCTACGCCCGGCAGCTACACCTTTATCCTGCAGGCAACCAAAGAAGTACCCAATCGCACGCTTCACCCCAAGCGTAAAACCATCGGTCTGCGTGTTCCCGATAACGCTACTGCCTTGGCACTTTTGCAAGAATTGGGCGAACCTATTTTAAGTTGCACCCTCATGCTGCCTGAAGACGAAGAGCCATTGACCGATCCATACGAAATCCGAGATCGTCTTGAGCATGCTGTTGATTTGGTTATTGATGGTGGCTGGTGTGGTACTGAGCCGACGACGGTTATCGATATGACCGATGGCACTGAGCTGATTCGTCAAGGCAAGGGCGATATTGCCGTATTCGGTTTGTAAAACCATCCGCGTCTGTATAAGTAGGGATATGCGTATTTTTTCTATGACGTATTAAAAGCATATTGCCGATTTTATTGATAGCTCAAAAAACAAATTATTCAATTAAGCAATTGTTCAATATCATTTCATTAAAGGCCGTCTGAAACATTTCAGACGGCCTTTCTTTTTCGTTTTTTTAAATAAGTAATTCATTTTGAATAATATTCCAAATAATTGGCATGTGGGTTGCATGATTACTGTGTTTACTTGTGACTTGTCAATGGAATACAACACACCGCTTATCAATAGAAATATGGCTGGAGCCCTTTTGATAATTGGTTTTTTGGGTAGAAAGCCGTGATTTTATTTAGAAATTAAAGATAATCGGTCGATATTTCTGACTAGCGGATATTTAGTAAGTATGAAATACTATCCCACTTCGAGATAGTAAAAGACCTAAATTTCGTCTCAAAGTGACAATAAACGTCAGCTCGAAGCAAGCATTTGCTGGGAAATCCTCCGCAATAGTTTTTTTAAAGTAGCGTCATGCTCATGCCTACGCTTTTATCCATCATAAAAAGAGAAAGACACACTAATGAATAAGATATTTAAAGTTGTTTGGAACCGTACGATTCAATCTTTTGTCGTAACTTCCGAATTGGCCAAAGGCCGTGTGAAATCGTCTGCCGAACAAAACAGTGCAGATGTATCTGCCGAATCCGGTAAAAATGGTATCGCGACAGTTTTCAGATTGACAGTGATTTCGGCAGCTCTTTTGGGTGCAGGTAATTCGTATGCGGCAACTGCGGGACGTGGGCTAATTGCGGTTGATCCTCCAACCAGTGCTACTGCGGTCAGCGGTGCAACAGCGACCGGTATTGGTGCTCTGTCAGTAGGAGCATCAGCCAATGCCACGGCTAATGGTGCAGTTGCGGTAGGTACGAGTGCAAATGCAACACATAATAACAGCCTTGCTGTTGGTACAAATGCCAAGGCTACTCAAAATCATGCTGTTGCGATGGGTGCAGATACAAGTGCAAGTAGTTCACATGCAACAGCGATAGGTAAAAGTGCCAATGCTGTTTCTGCAGATTCAACAGCATTGGGTGCAGATTCCAAAGCAAATGGTACGCAAGCGACAGCGGTAGGTAAGAATGCTCTTGCCGATAATACGAGCACAACGGCATTAGGCAATTCGGCGCAAGCATTTGGTATAGGCTCAATGGCTTTGGGCCAATCCAGCACATCAAGAGGTCAAAACGGCATTGCAATTGGCAGCGGCAGTCAGGCTGCAGCCAATGCGCAAAATGCCATTGCAATCGGTACCAATGCAGTGGGTTATCAAAGTGAGTCTATTGCCATAGGTAATTCAGCCCAAGCTCAAACTGGAAATACCATTGCCATCGGTAAAGATGCAGTGGCAAATTCTCCAGGTTCGGGTAGTGCGCCATCAAGTGCTATTGCACTTGGTGCAGACGCGAATGCAACCGGCCTTGGTACGATTGCTATTGGACGTGCATCTGGGGTTCTTTCGCAAAATATTATGAATGTGAATGTAACGCACAATAATATTGCTATTGGTAATACGGCTCGAGTAGGCGATTCAAGTAGTTCTAAGATAACTCAGTCTATTGCTATTGGTTCAGGTAACCGTGTTGATCCACAGGGCAGACCTGAGGGTGCGTGGGCAAAGGGAGACCAATCTATTGCGGTTGGCGGCAATGTCTTGGCTAATGGTAATTCATCTGTTGCTATTGGTGGTGATGATTTAGATGCGGTAGGTGGTACTCGATATTCTGGCAATGCAACGGATAAATTTATCAAATACAATGCCCAAGGTGCAAAGACCGGTGAATATACGCTGAGCGGTAAAAGTCTGCGTGATATTTATAAAGAGATGACTGGTGACACGATGAATTACGGTTCTTATGGTAATACTATTGCCGGTCAAGGTTCTGTTGCATTAGGTGTGCAGTCTAATTCATCTGCCGATTTGTCTCTGGCTATCGGTACCAAATCTCAGGCCACTGCCTTTGGCGGTGTAGCTTTGGGTACAGGTGCAAAAGCAACTCTGCTGAACTCTGTGGCTTTGGGTACGGCTTCTAAAACCGATAAAGAAGGTCGGGCATACGTTCAACGCGAAATTATGGGTGTAACCTACACTTGGGCAGGCGGTCAAACTACCGATGCCGGTGATGTTGTGTCTGTCGGTTCTAAAGGTTATGAACGCCAAATCATCAATGTATCCCCTGGCGATATTTCTGCTACTTCTACTGATGCCATCAATGGCTCTCAACTTTATGGCGTATTGAGTGCGCTCGAACGCATCCGTTATTTCTCTGTTAAGTCAACTGATGGTAGCACTGACGGCACCAAAAACTGGAATAACGATGGTGCGAAAGGTGCAAACTCAATTGCCATTGGCCCATCTGCATCTACGACAAGCGCAGCTACAAATGGTGTTGCTATCGGCAATCAAGCGAATGTTACAGGCGTCAATGCTGTTGCTTTGGGTAACGGTACTACTGCTTCTGTTCAAGACTCTGTCGCTTTGGGCAATGGTGCTGTCGGCGCGGCCAATAATTTTGACGCAACAGCTAAAAATGCCTCATTCAAAAACGATAGCGGCGCTGCGACCAATGTCAGCTATGCTGCTTCTTCATCCTCTACAACAGGCGCGGTTTCTGTAGGCAGTGCCGGCAATGAACGCCAAATCCAGAATGTTGCCGCAGGTCGTATTTCCGCCACTTCAACCGATGCGGTCAATGGTAGCCAACTGTACACAGTTATGAACAATGTTGGACACAATATCCAACAAAACGGTGCAGACAAATCCCGTATCAACAACAACGGTACAGTCAACTACGCCAATGGTAATTTGACGACCGTTGCGGTTACCGATGGCGAGAATGCGTCAAAAGTTCAAATTAATGTCACCCAAGGCACATTGTCTGTCAATAATAATGGCACAGTGTCCACACCGACTGCCGGTGTGGCGACTGCTGGCGATGTAGCCAATGCCATCAATAATGCCAAAACCACAACCAATGTAGCGGCAGGCAGCAACACGCACGTTAATAAAACAACTTCAGGCAAAGAAACCACTTATACCGTCAGCGCAGATAAAGCAACGGTACAAGTTTCCAATGCTTTGAATTTGAACTCTAATACCACAACTGCAGCCGATGGTGCCGTCACAACTAATTACAGTATCGATCTCGCTCAAAGCACCAAAGCCGAAATCCAAAAAGGCGTAGATGCCAAAACCACCGTTGACAACAAAGGCCTGACCTTCAACGGCGACAGCGGCAGCACCAATATCGAAAAACTCGGCTCCACCGTGACCGTTGCCGGCGACGACAA
>NZ_JBQCTZ010000225.1:0-1255 GCF_051963715.1 Neisseria sp. P0001.S005
CGTTACCGCGCTTCCACACCCCACCTATCAACGTCCTGGTCTCGAACGACTCTTTAGTGTGGTTAAACCACAAGGGAAGTCTCATCTTCAGGCGAGTTTCGCGCTTAGATGCTTTCAGCGCTTATCTCTTCCGAACTTAGCTACCCGGCTATGCAACTGGCGTTACAACCGGTACACCAGAGGTTCGTCCACTCCGGTCCTCTCGTACTAGGAGCAGCCCCCGTCAAACTTCCAACGCCCACTGCAGATAGGGACCAAACTGTCTCACGACGTTTTAAACCCAGCTCACGTACCACTTTAAATGGCGAACAGCCATACCCTTGGGACCGACTACAGCCCCAGGATGTGATGAGCCGACATCGAGGTGCCAAACTCCGCCGTCGATATGAACTCTTGGGCGGAATCAGCCTGTTATCCCCGGAGTACCTTTTATCCGTTGAGCGATGGCCCTTCCATACAGAACCACCGGATCACTATGTCCTGCTTTCGCACCTGCTCGACTTGTCGGTCTCGCAGTTAAGCTACCTTTTGCCATTGCACTATCAGTCCGATTTCCGACCGGACCTAGGTAACCTTCGAACTCCTCCGTTACTCTTTGGGAGGAGACCGCCCCAGTCAAACTGCCTACCATGCACGGTCCCCGACCCGGATTACGGGTCTGGGTTAGAACCTCAAAGACACCAGGGTGGTATTTCAAGGACGGCTCCACAGAGACTGGCGTCTCTGCTTCAAAGCCTCCCACCTATCCTACACAAGTGACTTCAAAGTCCAATGCAAAGCTACAGTAAAGGTTCACGGGGTCTTTCCGTCTAGCAGCGGGTAGATTGCATCTTCACAACCACTTCAACTTCGCTGAGTCTCAGGAGGAGACAGTGTGGCCATCGTTACGCCATTCGTGCGGGTCGGAACTTACCCGACAAGGAATTTCGCTACCTTAGGACCGTTATAGTTACGGCCGCCGTTTACTGGGGCTTCGATCCGATGCTTGCACATCTTCAATTAACCTTCCAGCACCGGGCAGGCGTCACACCCTATACGTCCACTTTCGTGTTAGCAGAGTGCTGTGTTTTTAATAAACAGTCGCAGCCACCTATTCTCTGCGACCCTCCAGGGCTTACGGAGCAAGTCCTTAACCTTAGAGGGCATACCTTCTCCCGAAGTTACGGTATCAATTTGCCGAGTTCCTTCTCCTGAGTTCTCTCAAGCGCCTTAGAATTCTCATCCTGCCCACCTGTGTCGGTTTGCGGTACGGTTC
>NZ_JBQCTZ010000225.1:1355-5286 GCF_051963715.1 Neisseria sp. P0001.S005
ATTCAAACTGAAGCTTAGTGGCTTTTCCTGGAAGCGTGGTATCGGTTACTTCATGTCCGTAGACACTCGTCATCACTTCTCGGTGTTAAGAAGACCCGGATTTGCCTAAGTCTTCCACCTACCGGCTTAAACAAGCTATTCCAACAGCTTGCTAACCTAACCTTCTCCGTCCCCACATCGCATTTGAATCAAGTACAGGAATATTAACCTGTTTCCCATCGACTACGCATTTCTGCCTCGCCTTAGGGGCCGACTCACCCTACGCCGATGAACGTTGCGTAGGAAACCTTGGGCTTTCGGCGAGCGGGCTTTTCACCCGCTTTATCGCTACTCATGTCAACATTCGCACTTCTGATACCTCCAGCACACTTTACAATGCACCTTCATCGGCCTACAGAACGCTCCCCTACCATGCCAGTAAACTGGCATCCGCAGCTTCGGTTATAGATTTGAGCCCCGTTACATCTTCCGCGCAGGACGACTCGACCAGTGAGCTATTACGCTTTCTTTAAATGATGGCTGCTTCTAAGCCAACATCCTGGCTGTCTGGGCCTTCCCACTTCGTTTACCACTTAATCTATCATTTGGGACCTTAGCTGGCGGTCTGGGTTGTTTCCCTCTTGACAACGGACGTTAGCACCCGCTGTCTGTCTCCCGAGGAACCACTTGATGGTATTCTTAGTTTGCCATGGGTTGGTAAGTTGCAATAACCCCCTAGCCATAACAGTGCTTTACCCCCATCAGTGTCTTGCTCGAGGCACTACCTAAATAGTTTTCGGGGAGAACCAGCTATCTCCGAGTTTGTTTAGCCTTTCACCCCTATCCACAGCTCATCCCCGCATTTTGCAACATGCGTGGGTTCGGTCCTCCAGTACCTGTTACGGCACCTTCAACCTGGCCATGGATAGATCACTCGGTTTCGGGTCTACACCCAGCAACTGTTCGCCCTATTAAGACTCGGTTTCCCTACGCCTCCCCTATTCGGTTAAGCTCGCTACTGAATGTAAGTCGTTGACCCATTATACAAAAGGTACGCAGTCACACCACAAGGGTGCTCCCACTGTTTGTATGCATCAGGTTTCAGGTTCTATTTCACTCCCCTCCCGGGGTTCTTTTCGCCTTTCCCTCACGGTACTGGTTCACTATCGGTCGATGATGAGTATTTAGCCTTGGAGGATGGTCCCCCCATATTCAGACAGGATTTCACGTGTCCCGCCCTACTTTTCGTACGCTTAGTACCACTGTTGAGATTTCGAATACGGGACTATCACCCACTATGGTCAAGCTTCCCAGCTTGTTCTTCTATCTCGACAGTTATTACGTACAGGCTCCTCCGCGTTCGCTCGCCACTACTTGCGGAATCTCGGTTGATTTCTTTTCCTCCGGGTACTTAGATGGTTCAGTTCTCCGGGTTCGCTTCTCTAAGTCTATGTATTCAACTTAGGATACTGCACAGAATGCAGTGGGTTTCCCCATTCGGACATCGCGGGATCATAGCTTTATTGCCAGCTCCCCCGCGCTTTTCGCAGGCTTACACGTCCTTCGTCGCCTATCATCGCCAAGGCATCCACCTGATGCACTTATTCACTTGACTCTATCATTTCAAGAACCTCTTTGACTTCGTTTGCCTACCCGTTGACTAGGGAAGCAAACTTGAAATTCCTACTTTGATAAAGCTTACTGCTTTGTTGTGTCTTAATCCTGCCTTTTGTGTTTCAGGATTAAGTCGATACAATCATCACCCAAATACTGTGTTTGTTTTCTTTTCTCTTGCGAGAGATTTTTTATCCTTTGCAAAGAACAAAAAATCAAAACAAACTCATTGTCTTTGTTTGTTGATTTCGGCTTTCCAATTTGTTAAAGAACGATGCGTCGATATTCCACTTCGCAAATCAAAATAAGCTGCTAAGTATAGCAGGCTTCCTTTGATTTGTAAAGTTCTTGGTGGAGGCAAACGGGATCGAACCGATGACCCCCTGCTTGCAAAGCAGGTGCTCTACCAACTGAGCTATGCCCCCGTTCTTGGTGGGTCTGGGAGGACTTGAACCTCCGACCCCACGCTTATCAAGCGTGTGCTCTAACCAGCTGAGCTACAAACCCGGATTCTCTTCTTAAGCGAATCTTGTCTTCACTCAAGCTTTTCTCTTCCGCATCTTTTACAGTTTACCGATAAGTGTGAATGCATCAGACCTCTTCTTTCTCTAGAAAGGAGGTGATCCAGCCGCAGGTTCCCCTACGGCTACCTTGTTACGACTTCACCCCAGTCATGAAGCATACCGTGGTAAGCGGGCTCCTTGCGGTTACCCTACCTACTTCTGGTATCCCCCACTCCCATGGTGTGACGGGCGGTGTGTACAAGACCCGGGAACGTATTCACCGCAGTATGCTGACCTGCGATTACTAGCGATTCCGACTTCATGCACTCGAGTTGCAGAGTGCAATCCGGACTACGATCGGTTTTGTGAGATTGGCTCCACCTCGCGGCTTGGCTACCCTCTGTACCGACCATTGTATGACGTGTGAAGCCCTGGTCATAAGGGCCATGAGGACTTGACGTCATCCCCACCTTCCTCCGGCTTGTCACCGGCAGTCTCATTAGAGTGCCCAACTAAATGATGGCAACTAATGACAAGGGTTGCGCTCGTTGCGGGACTTAACCCAACATCTCACGACACGAGCTGACGACAGCCATGCAGCACCTGTGTTACGGCTCCCGAAGGCACTCCTCCGTCTCTGGAGGATTCCGTACATGTCAAGACCAGGTAAGGTTCTTCGCGTTGCATCGAATTAATCCACATCATCCACCGCTTGTGCGGGTCCCCGTCAATTCCTTTGAGTTTTAATCTTGCGACCGTACTCCCCAGGCGGTCAATTTCACGCGTTAGCTACGCTACTAAGCAATCAAGTTGCCCAACAGCTAATTGACATCGTTTAGGGCGTGGACTACCAGGGTATCTAATCCTGTTTGCTACCCACGCTTTCGAGCATGAACGTCAGTGTTATCCCAGGAGGCTGCCTTCGCCATCGGTATTCCTCCACATCTCTACGCATTTCACTGCTACACGTGGAATTCTACCTCCCTCTGACACACTCTAGTCACCCAGTTCAGAACGCAGTTCCCAGGTTGAGCCCGGGGATTTCACATCCTGCTTAAGTAACCGTCTGCGCTCGCTTTACGCCCAGTAATTCCGATTAACGCTCGCACCCTACGTATTACCGCGGCTGCTGGCACGTAGTTAGCCGGTGCTTATTCTTCAGGTACCGTCATCAAACAGGGGTATTAACCCTGTCCTTTTCTTCCCTGACAAAAGTCCTTTACAACCCGAAGGCCTTCTTCAGACACGCGGCATGGCTGGATCAGGCTTGCGCCCATTGTCCAAAATTCCCCACTGCTGCCTCCCGTAGGAGTCTGGGCCGTGTCTCAGTCCCAGTGTGGCGGATCATCCTCTCAGACCCGCTACTGATCGTCGCCTTGGTAGGCCTTTACCCCACCAACTAGCTAATCAGATATCGGCCGCTCGAATAACGCAAGGCCCGAAGGTCCCCTGCTTTCCTCCTCAGAGAATATGCGGTATTAGCTAATCTTTCGATTAGTTATCCCCCATTACTCGGTACGTTCCGATATATTACTCACCCGTTCGCCACTCGCCACCCAAGAAGCAAGCTTCTCTGTGCTGCCGTCCGACTTGCATGTGTAAAGCATGCCGCCAGCGTTCAATCTGAGCCAGGATCAAACTCTTATGTTCAATCTCTAACTTATAACTTCTGGTCTGCTTCAAAGAAACCGACAGGACAATGTCTAAAACATCATCTTGTCTGTCTTTCAAACAGTGTGAGGCCCAATGCACTCACACTTATCGGTAATCTGTTTTTTAAAGAGCGAATCGAATTATACAGTACATTTAGCAAATGTCAACTAAAATTATCGAAA
>NZ_JBQCTZ010000226.1:0-5231 GCF_051963715.1 Neisseria sp. P0001.S005
ACGAAACCCTGAAAAAAGCCATGGACAACAGCCGCAAAAATCGCCGCGATGTTGTCGGCAAAGTGTTGCGTGCATTCGGTCAGCGTTTGGTCGGTGTCAATATTGAAGCCAAAATCAAAGGCCGCGAGAAAAACTTATACAGCATCCATCAAAAAATGTTGGCTAAAAAACTGCGTTTTGCCGAAGTGATGGATATTTACGGCTTTCGTGTCATCGTAAACAACATTCCTGCCTGTTATGCCGCGTTGGGCGCATTACATAATTTATACCACCCCAAGCCCGGCCGTTTTAAAGACTATATCGCCATTCCGAAAAGCAACGGTTATCAAAGCCTGCACACAACCTTGGTCGGTCCTTACGGTTTGCCTATCGAAGTGCAAATTCGTACGCGTGAAATGGATGCTGTGGCTGAGGGCGGTATTGCCGGACATTGGATTTACAAATCCGGTGAAAACACTCCGGATCAAGCCGTCCTCCATATGAACCGATGGATGAAAAATATTCTCGACCTGCAGGCTAGTAGCTCAAATGCCATCGAGTTTCTAGAGCATGTCAAAGTCGATTTGTTCCCCAACGAAGTCTATATCGTTACTCCGAAAGGCGATATCCTTACCTTGCCTAAAGGTGCGACGCCGATTGACTTTGCCTATGCCGTACACACCAATATCGGTCATAAAACCGTTGCCGCGCGTATCAATAACGTCATGATGCCGCTGCGCACCAAGCTGAAAACTGGCGATACGGTAGAAATCATTACTTCCGAGCATGCCAAGCCTAATGTAGCATGGCTGAACTTTGCCGTTTCCAGCCGTGCGCGCAGCGCCATCCGCCAATACATTAAAAATCTGAATCGTCACGATGCCGTTGTTTTAGGTGAAAACCTGCTGCAAAAAGCTTTATCCAGTCTGTTGCCTAAAGACATCCTGCTTTCAGACGACCTCAAAGAAAAATACCTTGCCGATTTGAATACCAAACAAACCTCGTTTGAAGAGGTTCTTTACAATGTCGGTATGGGGCATACTTTGCCGGTACACGTTGCCATGCATATTGCCGAGTTGGCAGGCCAACATTTTGGCAGCACGGTCAAACTCAGTCCGATCAAAGTCAACGATCAGGAAACCGGCCGGATTCATTTTGCCGAATGTTGCCATCCGATTCCCGGCGATACGATCCGCGCCTTATTGGTCAAAGACAAGGGTATGATTATCCACCGTGATACCTGTCAAACTTTGGTCAAAGCCGATCCGGAAGAGCAACTCGATGCGGGTTGGGACAGTTTGCGCAATCAAACGTACCGCACCATCCTCAATGTCAAATCCGAAGATGCGCATGGTTTGCTTGCCTCAATGGCGCAAGCAATTTCCAATTCCGGTGCGGACATTGAATCTGTCGATACGCCAACCAAAGCGCAAGCAGGAACAGAAGGTTTTGTAGAATTTAAATTTACAATTAAAGTCAAAGACTTGGATCAGGTTAATCAGATTATTCATGCAATGCATGCCAATCCGAATATCCGTAAAGTGATTCGAGGATAATCTGTGATCAGCATGATAAGAAAAGGCCGTCTGAAAGTGTGTTCAGACGGCCTTTTGAGTATGTACAAACAAACTCTGTTAGTTTGTTTTGAAGAAAAATAATGCTTCAGGTTGGATTTAACTTAACCAAAAACGGAAAACCAAGAAGAAAACCAAGGCCAAAACGCCGGCCCAAACCAGTAACATGAATCCGGCTACTGCCTGACCCAAGCGGTAAACAGGATTTTTGCGTTCGTCTTCGAGTAGGGGATTAGGTGTATCGTGCGGTTTGTCGGACATGATGAAGCTCTAATTGAATTATTGAATAAAAGCGTAAGGGTACGCCGATAGAAGCAAAGATTCAAGTGGGAATGATTATTGATAGAAGTCTTCGTCTTCATTCCACGCGGTTTTTAAGACCGTCTGAATGGTGTCGGCGCCAAAGCCGCGATAGGCAAGGAAACGCGCTTGTTTTTGTTTTTCTTTCAAATCTTGAGCTTCTTGCTTGAATTTTTTACGCAAGACGGAAATGGCGGTTTGCAGCTCGTCCTCCCTGTCGGGTAAGAATTCCCGACAGTCGTCTGCATCGATACCTTGTTGCGCCAAGGCTTGTTTGAGGCGGAGCGTGCCGTAACGGTTGCTTTTGCTGTGAATATAGGCTTCTGCGTAACGTTGGTCGGATTGCCAATTTCGTTCGACGAATTCGTCCAAAACCTTTTCCAATTCTTCTTCGCTTTCAGCATGGGGAGCCAGTTTGCGTTTCAAGCCGACACGGCTGACTTCCTGACGGGAAAGAATATCCAAGGCGCGGGCGCGTAAGGTTTTGGGAGGTTTCATGGGATATGGAAGGGGAGGGATTTAACTACATTGAATTACATTTAAGACGGCCTGATTGGGTGAAAGCACCGAAAAGGCCGTCTGAAAATAAAGCCGAATTATTCTTCGTCTTTGTTTTTTTGCGGTTGCAGATTTTCGTAGATTTCAGGCAGGGCGCGAATCAACAAATCAGGTTTGGTCGCTTTGTCTTGAGAGAGTAAGGTCATATCGCCGTAGCCGAATGTTACGCCGACGCTGAAGCAACCGGCCGCTTTGGCGGCAATAATGTCATTTTTAGAGTCGCCCACCATCAGCATATTGGCAACGTCGATGCCCAAAACTTCGGCTGCATGTTGAAGCGGCAATGGGCTGGGTTTTTTCTCAGTCAGGCTGTCGCCGCCGAGAACCAGGCTGAAATAGTCGTCGAGATTGAGCTGTTTCAGCAACTCAGCAGCCAGGATTTCATTTTTATTGGTAATGACAACCAATGGAATACCCAATGACTTGAGCAGGCTGAGACCGGCTTCGGTTTCAGGGTAGGGGCGGGTAAAGTCGCTCAAATGCTCGCGATAATATTTCATAAAGAACACAAAGCCTTTTTCCCAGATTTCAGGATCGGCTTCTTTTTCACGATCATTGGTAATGACGCGATGAACCAACTTGCTGATGCCGTCGCCGACATAGCTTTCAACCGTTTGGGTAGGTAAAACAGGTAAACCCAAGTGCGCACACATGGCTTGGGCTGCTGCGGCCAAATCGGGAACGGAATCACATAAGGTACCGTCCAAATCAAAGGCAACGGCTTGAACGTGTTCTAAAGCAGCAGTGGTCATTGAGTAGCTTTCTGTCATATTATTTAAGCGGTTATTTTAACATTGTTTGTCTGATTTGCCGATGTTTTGCTGATTCTTTAAAGGGATATTCGTTTAAATTGTTAACAATTTTTGCTGGTGTAAGTCTGTCAGCCTGTTTGTAATATGGCAAGAATTTTGTCAACAAAAAGGGTGGTTTGGTAGGCATTAAAAAACAAAGGGTTTGTATATTTTTTTGAATGGTTTGATGAGCATTTATACTAGGCCGTCTGAAAATTTTTTGGTTGGTGTGCCGATATTTTCAGACGACCTCAAACTAAATTCATATATAAATGAATAGATTCGCTTTTTATCGACTACACGCTATTACATTTTTGTCCGTTTTTGTATATAGTAACGTGTATGGCTCTCGTCTAATCATATGTATGAAAAGGAAAAATACATGTCCGCATCTGCTGTAAAAGAAACGCTGAATCCGTTTGAAATTGCGCAAAAACAAGTGAAAACTGCCTGCGACCGTCTGAATGCCGATCCAGCAGTATTTGAAATCTTGAAAAAGCCACAACGTGTTTTGGAAGTCAACTTCCCTGTCAAACTCGACAACGGTACAGTAGAAAATTTCACCGGCTACCGTTCACAACACAATAATGCCGTCGGCCCTTACAAAGGCGGCGTACGTTTCCATCCTAATGTGAATATGGACGAGGTTAAAGCCCTGTCTATCTGGATGACCATCAAATGCTGCGTGGCCGGTATTCCTTACGGCGGCGGTAAAGGTGGTATTACTTTGGATCCGCGTAACTATTCCGAAGCGGAATTGGAACGCATCGCCCGCGCTTATTCCGAAGCCATTTCTCCGCTGATCGGCGAGAAAATCGATATTCCTGCCCCTGATGTGAACACCAACGGCAAAATCATGTCTTGGATGGTTGATGCCTATGAAAACGTAGTGAAACATTCAGCACCGGGCGTCTTCACCGGTAAACCGGTTGAGTTTGGCGGTTCCTTGGCGCGTACCGAAGCCACCGGTTACGGCGTAAACTTCGCCGCTGTCCAAGCTTTGGAAAAACTGGGCAAAGACGTGAAGGGTGCCACTTACGCCATTCAAGGTTTCGGTAACGTGGGCTACCACACTGGTTACTATGCACACAAAGCAGGTGCGAAAATCGTTGCCGTATCTACTGTTGACGTTGCCATTTACAACGAAAACGGCTTGGATATGGAAGCAATCATCAAAGAATTCCAAACCAAAGGTTTCATCACCAACGAAGCCGGCTACGGCAAAGAAATCAGCAATGCCGAACTTTTGGCTCTGGAAGTGGACGTACTCGCCCCTTGCGCTCTGGAAAACCAACTGACTTCTGAAAACGCCGGTAAAGTCCGCGCGAAAATCGTGGTTGAAGGCGCAAACGGTCCGACCACTCCAGAAGCCGACGTTATCCTGCGTCAAAACGGCGTACTGGTTGTTCCTGATATTTTGGCAAACTGCGGCGGCGTAGTGGTATCCTATTTTGAATGGGTACAAAACCTGCAAGGCTACTACTGGGAGTTTGATGAAGTTCAAGAGAAAGAAACCGTTGTCCTGCGCCGTGCGTTCCGCGATATTTGGAACTTGGCTCAAGAATACGATGTCGACCTGCGTACCGCTTCCTACATGATGAGTATCCGTCGTGTTGAAAAAGCAATGAAACTGCGCGGCTGGTATTAATCGTTTGACCGATAGCTAAGAGTAGGCCGTCTGAAACCTGTTTTCAGACGGCCTTAATGTTTTTGATAAGCGCCTTTACAAATTTTTATCCACCTTGATTCCATTTCATTCAAACTCAGCTATAATCCCCTTTTTTGACCTTTCCGGAAAAGACATAATCATGAACAAAACTTTCAAATTCAGCGCATTGGCTTTGTCTGCTTTGTTGGCGCTGACTGCTTGCAACCAAAAAGACACTGCCGCTAAAGACGCCCCTGCTGCTTCCGCAGCTTCAAATGCGACTGCAGATGCTTCTGCCATCGGCTCTACTGCCCAACAAGCCAGCTACGCAATGGGTGTGGACATCGGCCGTTCATTGAAACAAATGAAAGACCAAGGTAC
>NZ_JBQCTZ010000227.1:0-5210 GCF_051963715.1 Neisseria sp. P0001.S005
TGGGCGGATCAGGCAAATGCCATGGTTCAATATGCTGTGTGGACAACATTGGCGGCTGCCGGTATCGGCGCCAATCTGCAACACTACAATCCGCTGCCTGATGCAGCCATTGCTAAAGAATGGAATCTGCCGGAAAGCTGGTTGTTGCGTGCGCAAATGGTGATTGGCGGTATCGCGGCTCCAGCCGGCGAAAAAGCCTTCCAACCAATCGAAGGCCGTCTGAAAGTATTCGGCGCATAAATGAAATGATGTTTTCAACCAAGGGCGCGATGTTTGCGCCCTTTTTGAAATAGCAAAATTAAAAAGGCCGTCTGAAAACAGTTTCAGACGGCCTTTTATCTATGCCATGAAATCAACCGCGGCGCCAGGTCGTGCCGCCGGCGTTGTCTTCCAGAATGATTTTGTGTTCGTTCAGAAGGTCGCGGATGCGGTCGGATTCCGCCCAGTTTTTATCCGCGCGCGCCTGTTTGCGGCGGGCGATCAAGTCGTCGATTTCCTCGTTGGACAGGCCGTCTGAAACGGCACCGCCTTGCAGGAACTCAATCGGATCACGTTGCAACAGGCCGATGATGCCGCCCAAAGCTTTCAGGCAGCCGGCGAGGTGCGCATCATTGGTTTTGTTCACTTCGCCTGCCAGTTCGAACAGTACGGCAACGGCTTCGACCGTACCGAAATCGTCGTTCATGGCGGCGTAGAAGCGGCTGGTGTAGTCGTTGGCATTTTCGGACAATTCGAACGCGGCGGCTGGGGTGTTTTTCAAAGTGGTGTACAGGCGGGTCAGTGCGCCTTTGGCGTCATCCAGATGCGCGTCGGAGTAGTTCAGCGGGCTGCGGTAGTGGGCGCGCAGGATGAAGAAACGCACGACTTCCGGGTCGTATTGTTTCAACACTTCGCGGATGGTGAAGAAGTTGCCCAACGATTTGGACATTTTTTCGCCGTCCACACGGATGAAGCCGTTGTGCAGCCAGTATTTGACATGGCTGGCAATGCTTTGACCGTGATGGGTTTGCGCGTGGTCATGGCCGCAGGTATGGCCTGTCGCGCCGACGCTTTGGGCAATTTCATTTTCATGGTGTGGGAACTGCAAGTCCGCACCGCCACCGTGAATATCGAAAGTATCGCCGAACAGGTTTTCACTCATTGCGGAGCATTCGATGTGCCAACCCGGACGGCCGTTGCCCCAAGGGCTTTCCCATGCCGGCTCGCCTGCTTTGGCCGCTTTCCACAATACAAAATCAAGCGGATCGCGTTTGAAACCATCGACTTGCACACGCTCCCCTGCGCGCAGGTCATCCAACGATTTGCCCGATAATTGTCCGTAAGCGGCAAACTCGCGCACGGCATAGTAAACGTCGCCGTTGGCGGCAAGATAAGCCTTGCCGTTTTGAATCAGGGTCTCAATCATGGCAATCATTTGCGGAATGTTTTCCGTTGCCTTCGGCTCAATATCCGGACGCAACACACCCAAGGCATCGGCATCTTCGTGCATAGCCTGAATGAAACGCGCAGTTAGCTCGCCGATGGTTTCGCCGTTTTCAGCCGCGCGGGCAATGATTTTGTCGTCGATGTCGGTAATATTGCGCACATAAGTGAGCGGATAACCGCACTCGCGCAACCAACGGGCAATCATGTCGAACACAACCATCACACGGGCATGACCTAAGTGGCAATAGTCGTAAACGGTCATACCGCAAACGTACATACGCACGTTTTTAGGATCGATGGGGGTGAAAGGTTCTTTTTGACGGGTAAGGGTGTTGTAGATGGTGGTCATGTTTAATTTTCTGTACTATTTAAATTAATGAATTTAGCCAAAAATGAAGGACGAGCATAAAATGCTCTGGATGTAGAACCATGTCCTGATCCTTTTGTTCTTGGTTGGATATATATACCCATCTTGCCTATCAGGAAATTAAATCCTTTATTTGGGTCTAGAATGGTCTGACGTACTAAATTGTAATCAGCTTTTACTGATTCATATAAATCAGAACCTTCATTCAAATCAAATTCGACAATATCATAAACAAAACTAGGGTCATCAACAGTTCTCCCAACAGTTCTTGCAACAACGACTGCTTTTTTTAATTTTGATAGTAAGTGGCTATCTTCAAATTCTTTCTGACAAACATTGACAGGATCAATCATAGTAATAGCCATCGTTTCTTTGAATGCTAATCTACCATTTCTTAGGGTTTTTATTGGGATAGATTTTAATTCCCATGAACCGAAGTTGGGTGATTGGGCAGAATTTAACGGCAACTCCAAAAAACGTTCTACTACATGTCCCGCCCAACCTTTATTAACTTTTCCTGATGGAGCATAGACAGTAACATTATATTCTCTTGCTAAATCATGTAGGTTCTTTCCAAGTAAATCCTGCATTTTCACAATAGCCTCTCTACGTTCCATTAGTTATCCTTTTCTCTGCCAATTCAAAAAAATTTTGCTTCATCTCACATCCGCAAAATTTCCGTCCATTTTTTATAGCAGCAACGCCTGTTGTTCCACTGCCCATAAATGGGTCGAAAATCAAATCGCCAACATTAGATGCAGCTAATATACAGCGCTCTAGCAATGCTAGCGGTTTTTGCGTTGGGTGTTTACCGAACGTTTTTTCCGTTTTGTTTGGTGGCGGGAACACCCAGACACTTTTCATCTGTTTGCCATTGTTTTGTATTTTCATCATGTCGTAATGGAAAATATGCTTTGCCTTCTTATCTTTCTTTGCCCATAACAGTGTTTCGGTGGAATTGGTAAAAAATCGGCAGGACAAATTAGGTGGGGGATTAGGTTTTTCCCAGGTAATATTGTTCAGAATATGATACCCGATGGTCTGCATCAAGTAGCCGATCAGATAAATATTATGGAATGTGCCACATACCCAAATCGTGCCGTTCGGTTTTAGCAAGGCATAGCATAAGCGCAGCCATTCTTCGTAAAAAACTAAATCCGCCGCCATGCCTTTAGATTTATCCCAACTACCTTTATTGACGGAAACCATTTGCCCGTTTTGGCAGGTAAAGCCATCATTGGATAAAAAATAAGGAGGATCGGCAAAAATCATATCAAAACAGCCATCCGAGTGTTTGTCCAAGATACGGCGCATCACATGAAGAGAGTCTTCGTTATAAATAATGGAGTCGTCTGAAACCAGTTTTTTCAGACTGCGTCCATAATGTGCTACTTCTTCCGATAGTTTGTTAAATTCACTCATAAATTGCTAGTAATTCTCCGACTTTTTTCCTACTGCTTCCTTTGGCGGCAATACTGCGTTGAACTTCGACTGTTTTAATAACAGCACCACGGTAAATCTCACGGGTAAATGTGGTATCGTGATTGGAAATTAGAATACCGTGCGCCCGCCGTGCTGTTTGTTTGGCAATTTCTGCCAAGCGTTTTTGTTCGTCCAAATCGAAACCGCTTTTGGAGTAGGAGGTAAAGGACGAGGTTTCGCTCAAAGGTGCATAAGGTGGGTCGCAATAAATGGTGTCGCCATCTTCCGCTGCATCTAATGCCGTCTGGAAATCGCTGCAGGTCAAATCTATCCGTTCGGATTTCTGTACAAAAGCCTGCATTTCGGTTTCGGGGAAATAAGGAGATTTGTAGCGTCCGAACGGTACGTTGAAACAGCCTTTGCTGTTGTAACGGCACAATCCGTTGAAGGCATGGCGGTTCAGATAAACAAACAGAGCTGCGCGCTCAATGGTGTCAGTACTGTGGTTAAATCTGTCACGTAAGTCATAATATTTTTTTTCGTTATTATTTTCAGGGATAAAGAAAGAATGTGCGTAGTCGATAAAACTATGTTTTTCTGTTTTTAAGTTTGAAAACAGAACAATCAAGTCAGTATTAATGTCATTGAGCAAATACCTCTCAAAATCCAAAGACAGTGATAAGGCAGCAGAGCCTGAAAACGGTTCAATCAGGCGTTTTCGTTTTTTTGTGGGGATGTGGGTTTCAATAAAGGGGACAAGTTTATACTTCCCTCCAGCCCATTTCAGAAAGGGTTTGGACATATCTTGCTCATAGCCGCCCGTAAGCGGCTATATCATATTTGGTTACTTAATAATCGCCCGTAGACGATTAGCTTGTTCGTGGTAGTTACGATTCTTTCTAAGAATACTTTGTTGAATTTCAGACGGCCTTTTACGTCATCAATAGGCCGTCTGAAATTTTTACTCCGGCTTAAATACGCCGGTATCCGTTTTAGGCTGCTGCTCGGCAATCTCGGTATTTACCGCTGCCTGCTCCGTTTCGGTTTTCTCGGCTTCGATGCGTTTTTTCTCGGTCAGGTATTGGTTGATTTGGTGCACCAATTCCTGCGTACCTTGGTGGGTCAGAGCGCTGATTTGGAAGAGGCGCGGGGTTTTCATGTCGAATTGGAAGCGGTCGTCTGGTTTCGGGTAGTCCCAGCCGATGGCTTCGAGGAAGGAGGCGGTGCGTGCTTGGGCTTCTTCTTCGTCGAGCATGTCGAGTTTGTTCAGCACCAGCCAGCGCGGTTTGCCGTAGAGTTCTTCGTCGTATTTGCGCAATTCGTTGATGATGGCAAGGGCTTCTTCGGCGGGGTTGACGGTTTCGTCGAAGGGTGCCAAATCGACGACGTGCAGCAGCAGGCCGGTACGTGATAAGTGTTTGAGGAAGCGGTGTCCCAAGCCTGCGCCTTCTGCCGCGCCTTCAATCAGGCCGGGGATGTCGGCCATGACGAAGCTGTGGTTTTCGTCGATGCGCACGACGCCTAAATTCGGATGCAGGGTGGTGAAGGGGTAGTTGGCGATTTTTGGACGTGCGGCGGATACGGCGGTAATCAGGGTGGATTTACCGGCGTTGGGCATGCCTAACAAGCCGACGTCGGCGAGGACTTTGAGTTCGAGTTGCAGGGAACGGGTTTCGCCTTCTTCGCCGGGCGTGGATTGTTTCGGGGCGCGGTTGACGGAGGATTTGAAGTGGATATTGCCCAAGCCGCCTTTGCCGCCCTTGGCGAGGCAGACGCGCTGGCCGTGGTGGGTGAGGTCGGCGACGATTTCGTCGGTGTCGAGGTCGCGGATGAGGGTGCCGACGGGCATTTTGAGGATGATGTCGTCCGCCCCTGCGCCGTAGCGGTCGGAACCGTGACCTTTTTCGCCGTTTTTGGCCTGGTAGCGTTTGACGAAGCGGTATTCGACGAGGGTGTTGGTGTTTTCGTCGGCTTCTGCCCAAACGCTGCCGCCTTT
>NZ_JBQCTZ010000228.1:0-5197 GCF_051963715.1 Neisseria sp. P0001.S005
ATGTTCGTGTACTGAAATACGGTTTCCGTAAAGGCGACAATGCTCCTTTGGCATTGGTTGAATTGGTTGATAAAGCAGCTGATTCTGCTGAATAAGCAAATTAATATGAAAGCACTACCTGTTTAGGTGGTGCTTTTTTATTTGGATAGATCCTTTCTCATTTCGCAGTGCTACAATACCTCAACGGGAAATCATTATTCTATAAGGGTTTCCCGTTTTATTTTGTCTAAAAAAATGAGCTTAGAATAATGATAGTTGGTCTGAATTTACTCTTTTTTCTTGGGTTTTCAGCTCTCCCAACAGCAGTTTCATGGTGGCATATTGCTTCTCTGTTACTTCCAAACAGCGGATTGAACCTTCTTGCGGTAGGTTTGCACATAGCCTATTGTGGTGTTTTTGCAACGAATCACGGCCTTTGACAATACGGCTGTATACGGAAAGCTGGAGCATTTGGTATCCATCTTTTAATAGAAACTGGCGGAATTGATTGGCGGCTTTGCGCTTGGCCGCTGTGGTGACTGGTAGGTCGAAGAAGACGATAATCCTCATAAATTTGGCCTCACTCATATTGGTATTCTTTCAATGGCAAGATTTCAGGTAGTTTCAGCTGTTTGGCGTTTTTGTCGGTTACGCTGGCTTGAAATGAAGAAATCATTTTGTCTATGGCAGCCAAGGTGCTGAAGTGTTGCCGTTCGATGCAGATTTGACAGTGAAGGGTCTTGATAAGGTTTTGTTTGAGTTTGGGTGTCAGTTCAGTTTCCAGACGGCCTTGTTCGTACAAATGTATCACGGTCAGGTCGGCCAATGGGCGTAAGGGTTCGATAAAGTCATCGGCGAGATTGAATGGATCCAACTCACTTCTATGAAACAAGCCTAATGTGGGCAACCAACCGTATAAGGTCAGGGCGCGTGCAACTGCTGCACGGAGCACGGCGTAGGTGTAGTTCAATGCGGCATTGACGGCGTTGTTGTCATTACGGGTAAATTTTTCGCCAAAGAGGGCTTGGAAGTAGAGGGCGGCGGCTTGGGCTTCGCGGTTTCCTGTATCGCCCGAACGGACTTCAGATGCCAAAGTGCGTAACCGTTTGGCTGCAAGATCATTGCCTGTTTCGTCTGCGACAAATGCTTGGTTCAGGATTTTTTGGCGGACGATATGTTGCCAGAATTGCTTTTTTAAAGGTTCGCTTATATTCAGCTGTAGTTTGAGGATTTTGAGTTGGCGGTGATATTGGGCATAAGGCAGCCATTGTCCGCAGGGGAGGAACTGCTCGTCACATGTCAGTAGGGTTGCGCCATGTTCGGCTAAGGCTGATAGGAGCGGGGCGGTAATCAGGGTTTCGCGGTTTTCTATGATGATAACGGCGATGTCTTCTAATGGTACGGTATGGGACTCGCCGTTTTGTTGAATCAGCAGTTGTCGGCGTTACAAGGATAGTTTGCCGCCGTTTTGAATGAGCAGGCTACGCCAAGTCATATTTTTCCCCTTATTTTTATATAAAAAATCCCTGCTTCAGGCCGTCTGAAACAGGGATAGATTAATTTAACGGACAGGTGGACGTTGTTTCAGACGGCATGGTCTGATTTCTTTGCCCAATTCGTCAATTTGGTATTTTTGGAATGAAAGGGCGGTTTTGACACCAACACTTTGGAAAATGCCGTTTTTCCCTTTGGTATTATCTGTGTCATGTACACGGATATCAATCGCTCCTGTGGCTCTATTTAGACTAACAAAATAACCAAAGAATACGTTTTTCTTGGCAGTTACTTTTATTAAATCATTTGAATAAAGTACAAATTTAAATCTGAAGCTTTCATCTATTACAGTCCAGTCCTCTTCATCTGCATAAGCAACAACAGCCCTATCCGGCAAAATCCCTTTCGCTACCTGCCAACTGTAAATCGGAACCAGATAATACTTGCCGCCTTTCTCAAACACATCTACGCGCACCATGGTTGCATTGTCGGCAATACCGTTATGGTTGCGCACCCATACGCCGGTTTTCTGTACTTGCTCTACACGTACGGCTTTTACCTGTTGGGTGCGGTTGCCTGCTTTATCGTATTTGTAAAACGGCTCGGCAAAGGCTTTGGTAGGATCGTCTTTATGTGCTTCCAAACGTGCTTTCAGTCCTTCGCATAGCTTAGGTTCGCGCTCCCGATTGACCATTTTTTCCAAGTCTTTCAGTTTTAATTGTGTCAGCGGTACGCGCAACACGCTGATGCCTTCGTCCAGTCGTTTGGCGGATTTGACGGTCTCCATATGGCCTTGCCCGCTCATCTTCCAATTGGGCGCGCGTGAAACAAACAGTGGCGTAACGTATTCGTGCACGGCTTCGGGGCGAGAAGATAATTTTTCTGCGAGCAGGGTACGCAGTTTTTCGGGGGTATCCGCTTCTTCAAATTCGGATTTGCCGTCCGGTTTGCCGAAGACGCGAATCATGACTTCTTGTGCGAAAAATTCCCAAGGTTGCGGGAAGTGTGCTTTTTGATGCAGCACTTCTCCTGTTTCTTTATCTATGGTTTTGCCGTCAAACGCGTTCATCTCTTTATAGCGTACAAAACGGGTAATTTTCTGCTGCATGGCAACGGTCGAGCAGGCAACGACGACGGCGTCCAAGGCGTGATGGCGGTTGTTTTCCGCACGCACTTTGCGCAATCCCCAAAAGCCGCGCAACAGATTGGTAATTTGTCCGTTGGATGCAAAGACACGTCTTTTCCCTTTACCTGTCAGCAGCATATGGTCGGCAACGAATTGGCACAGGAAACGGTTGACGTAGCGCGTATCGTTCAGATTGCGTTCTTTAAAGCCATCTTCATCGAATTTTTGCAGCAGAATCCGTTGTTTTTTACTGCGTGGGAAACGGCTGGTTTCGACACGCGCTTTAAATTCCTGCCATTCGCGGCTGTTGTCTTTGCCGTTGAAGTATTCGTAAGGGGTTTGGTTGCCTTTGTTTTGGTTTTCGCTGCCCAATACCAGCACTTTATTGTTGAAACTGTCGTCCCATGTGCGCGAGAACGGCAGGGCATGGTCGATTTCGACATAGCCTTTTTCGTTCAGACGGCCTAAGTTGATTTCTTTGCCCGAATACAGGCATTTGCCGTGTTGTTGCTCGTACAGGCGCAGTTTCAGAATATCTTTGGATTTGGGTTCGCCGACAAAATTGGGGAAATACTCTCGGAATTCGGCGGCGGCTTTTTCACGGTCTTTACGGTTTTCTTCTTGGCGTTTTTCGATTTCTTTGCGGTCTTTAAACGATTTTCCTACTTCCCTTGCTGTTTCAATATGGATACGGGCAGGGGAGCCGTAACGCCGAACCACGCCGTTAATGACTTTCCGTGCTTGAGATAAGGCGCGCAAGACGACGGGGTTGCGGATTTCGTCGGCGGGAATCGGCGGCAGATAAAGCATTTCCTCCGAATTTTTCTCGCCATAATGATCCCCGTAGGTTTCAGCGCAGGCTTCATCGTAACGTTTGCCTTGTTCCATCAGCGGCACGATTCGGCGCAACGCTTTCAAAGAAATTTGAACGAACTTGTCGAAGCTGATGTGTTTCAACAGTGCATCCAAGATTTCAGGTTGCAAGCAGCCTTTCAGACGACCTGTAATATCCTCATCTGTTTTAAACAGGGAGAATGCCGTACCGATTTCATCCTGCAATTCGGGGGAAAGGCTCAACGGAGATTTTTTGTCTTTCAAACCTTCTTTTTCCAGCGCACGGCGGATGGCGTGGTAAGCCTTCATTTCCATCAGCGTTGCCGATTCGGCATTGTCTTTGCCGTAACGCAAACCTTTGAAAAATGCCGTATCGTCCAATCCCAGCAGTTCTCGTGCTTTTGCATAAGTTAGCTTATTTTTATAAGGCATATCTATAAGCGTGGCACGTTCGGTATCAGTCAGCGGACGCTCGCTGCCTTGCTCTAAAATACGCAGGTTGTTCAGCTTGGTCAGCCAGATGAAACGTTCGGCAGTATAGGTGTTTTTAGCGGCTTTCGGCTCTGTCGGCTCAAAGGTGCAATACCCCAACATTTTTTGAACAGCATCGCCAGACAGGGCAGGGCGTTGCGCCATCAGCAGGGTTTCAATACCTTCTTTAAGGCCGTCTGAAATATGCGGATTGCCAAATTCTTTTTGTTTTTCAAACAGCAAAACTAGCTCTGCCTGCAAATCTTTGCGGCTGAACGTATGCGAATAATCGCCTGTCTGTAAGGCATGGGCATTGTCGGCTACGCCTTTAAGCAAAGCACCAAGCTCCTTGTCGGCAGTTTCGCCTTCATTTTTCCGTTGCGACAAATAGCCGCGGTGTTTGATTAAATGCAACAAGACTGCCGACCACTCTAAAGGCGTCAGTTTGCGGTCTAATGCGGCTGCGCGAAGTTGCCATGGTGTATTCGGTAAGGATTTAATCAAGCCGTTTTCATCAAAATCGGCAGCCTGTAATACGCCCTCGCGTTTCAATAGGCGACGGGCCCGAAGCAGGCGGTGGGCGCGACGGCGGGTCAGGCGGCGGACGCTGCGTGCCAAGCGTCTTGCCGCTGCGAGAGAGTCGCCTGTTTTCGGTACTTCTGCACGCTCAAATACGCGCACGCCCAAATCAATCAGGCGGATGGGGTTTTCTGCGTCGTCAATTTCTACCATCGCCCAGCCGACGGATGCGATGCCGATATCGAGGCCGAGGATGTAGTTGATTGGATTGGGTTTGAATGCAGCCATCAGTTTCTCCGTAATATGATGTTTAGTAAGTATAAATATATCCTAGGTAAGTATTTCCATGCAAATGAAATGCTTGACTGGGTGTCGATTTGGAATTAGAATCTGTCCATATTGTTGCACTGCGAAATGAGAAACGTTGCTGCAATAAGGCCGTCTGAAAAGATGTGCCGCAACGCTCTGCCCCTTAAGGCTTCCGCTTTAAGGGGCATCGTTTTGTCTAAATGGCAGGGAATAAAAAAGGCCGTCTGAAATTTCAGACGGCCTTTGGTTTTACCAGATATCGGATTTGATTTTGCGTTTCAAGCCCGGATGTTCGGAGAGTTTGAACTCTGGGGCTTTGCCCATTTTCAGCTTGGCTGTGTAGTCTTTCAACAGCAGGAAGGCAAGTGGGGACAGGAGTAGGATGGCGACGAGGTTAATCCATGCCATGATGCCCATGGCCATGTCTGCCATATCCCATACCAAGGGTACGTTGGCAACTGCGCC
>NZ_JBQCTZ010000229.1:0-5191 GCF_051963715.1 Neisseria sp. P0001.S005
CGCATGATGGAAACCACCGGCTGTATCGACGTCATCCGCAAATGGCTGGCTACCATCAGCCCGAATCCGATTGCCCAATTGATGATCATCGGCTGGTCTTTCGCCTTTATGATTGAAGGCGCGTCCGGTTTCGGTACGCCTGCCGCCATTGCCGCGCCAATCCTGATGAGCTTGGGCTTCAACCCGTTAAAAGTAGCCATCTTCGCTTTGGTGATGAACTCCGTACCTGTTTCCTTCGGTGCAGTAGGTACCCCGACTTGGTTCGGCTTCGCACCTTTGGGCTTGGATCAAAAGAGCATTATGGAAATCGGTATGCAAACCGGCGTAATGCACTTCTTTGCAGGTTTCATCATCCCTGTTATCGGCTTGAGCTTCATCGTACCTTGGGCTGAAATCCGCAAAAACTTGGGCTTCATCGGTATCGCCGTATTCTCCTGTACCCTTCCTTACGTTGCCTTGGCGATGGTTAATGAAGAATTCCCATCTCTGGTTGCCGGCGCAATCGGCCTGATGGTGTCCGTATTCGCAGCAAACCGCGGCTGGGGCTTGAGCAAAGATTACGCCAAAGACCCGAATGCAGAAAAAGTACCTTTCGCACAAGTTGCCAAAGCACTGGCCCCTTTGGGTATGCTGATCGGCATGCTGGTGGTCACCCGTATCAAACAGTTGGGCATCAAAGGTCTGCTGACCAGCAAAGAAGAATGGTTCAGCTTCCAACTGCCGTTTGATTTGTCCAAAATCACCGTCAGCGACTCCCTAACCATCACCTTCGGCAACATCTTCGGCCAAGGCGTAAACGCTTCCTACCAAACCCTCTACGTTCCGGCTTGGATTCCGTTTGTCTTCACCGTTTGGATTTGCATCCTGCTGTACAAAACCAAATTCAAAGACGCATGGTCTTTCTACGCTGCAACCTTCAACCAAACCAAAAAACCTCTGCTTGCCCTGATGGGTGCGCTGATTATGGTTCAACTGATGATGGTTGGCGGCGATGACTCCATGGTGAAAATCATCGGTAAAGAATTTGCCGCGATGGCAGGTGAACACTGGGTGTACTTCTCCCCATACCTTGGCGCAATCGGTGCATTCTTCTCCGGCTCCAACACTGTATCCAACCTGACCTTCGGCCCGATTCAACAACAAATCGCGCTTGATACCGGCCTGTCCGTTACCCTCATCCTCGCCCTGCAATCCGTCGGCGGCGCAATGGGCAACATGGTCTGCATCAATAACATCATCGCGGTGTGCAGCGTATTGAACGTAAACAACGCCGAAGGCGCGATCATCAAGAAAACTGTCATCCCGATGAGCATCTATGGCGTCATCGCCGTGACTATCGCTTCAATTTTCTTCTTGTAAACCGCTTCATATCAAAGGCCGTCTGAATATTCAGACGGCCTTTTTTGTATTCTTTCGCTATATTTTTTAAAGAATCATTAATGTATATATTCCGCAACAACCTGCATAACCACTTTGCAACACCAAATTACAAACAACTTTCTATTAATAAACAATCGGGTAATCATAAGTAAACACTGTTTTGCAATTTACCTAATTGCCACTACCGACAAAACGCCTAAAATACGCTTCATCTGCAAACGGAAACCCTTTCTCACTTTGCAAGATAACACACAACCCTCATATGGAGCTTAGATCATGAAATTACTTTCTGTTATCACTGCAGCCGCATTGGCTACTGTTTCCTTCTCTGCTGCCGCTGCGCCTGCCGGCTTCGTTTCTTACCGTTGTGACGGCGGCAAATCACTGAACGTGATGTACGGCTTTGACCGTAGCGGCCGTGCAGTTACTGCCGACGTAAACGCCGGTGGCAAAAAAGCCTCTTTGGTTGTCGACAAAAAACGTTCTGACAGCACTGGCACTACTTTCACCAACCGTAAAGGCTATGTAATGTCTGCCGGTTTCATCGACAAAAACACCCACACTACTTCTGAAGTGGTTGGCGTGAACGCCCCTAACGGCTCATTCCTGGTGAAAAACTGCGAACCACGTCCACGTTAATCCCAGTTTTCCTATTTAACCGAATCATCCCGGTTTAATCAAAAGGCCGTCTGAAAAACAATTTTCAGACGGCCTTTTAATTCAAGCCTATAAAAAAGAGCGTGTACCCTACACGCTCTTTTTGTTTATTCACACACCAATTAAATACGCATCGGCATCACGATGTATTTGAAGTTAGGATTGTTCGGCACGGTAAACAGCGTTGAACGGTTGGCATCGCCGAAAGCAAGCTGCATATCGTCGGAGTGGATGTTACGCAACACATCCATCAGGTAGCCGATATTGAAACCGACTTCGAGTTCTCCGCCTTGGTAAGCGATTTCCAGCTCTTCGCGCGCTTCTTCCTGCTCATTGTTGCTACATACGACACTCAGCAAACCAGGCTGCAGGAACAGTCGTGCGCCGCGGAATTTTTCATTGGCAAGAATGGCGGCACGCTCGAGTGCACCCAAAAGCTGGGTACGGGATACGAGGAAAATCTTGTCATTATCCAAAGGAATCACGCGGTTAAAGTCAGGGAACTTGCCGTCGATGACTTTGCTGACAATGGTTGTGCCATTGCATTGGAAGCGTACTTGATTGTCCAAAAGCTCAACGGTGATGGACTCGGACGGATTGTTCAACAGCTTGAAGAGTTCCAATACCGTTTTGCGCGGCAGGATTACTTCCGTTTTCGGCAGTTCTGCTTCAATTTGGCTGGCCGCATAAGCAAGGCGGTGGCCGTCGGTTGCAACAAGGCGAAGTTGGTTTCCTTCAACCTGCATCAGCAAGCCGTTGAGGTAATAGCGGATATCTTGAACCGCCATGCTGTATTGCACTTGCGAAAGCATGGTTTTGAAGGTCTCTTGAGTCAGCGAGAAAGTTGCGCTGACGTCGCTGCCGACGTTCATCAACGGAAAGTCTTCAGCCGGCAGGGTTTGCAGGGCAAAACGGGATTTTCCCGCGCGCAAAGTCAGACGGTTATCCGCCCAATCCAGTGACACCAGCGCACTGTCAGGCAGGGCGCGCAAGATGTCTTGGAATTTTTTAGCGTTGGTCGTAATACGGAAATCGCCTGCCTGACTTTCAGGGCCGGCGGTATTGATTTGGATTTCCAAGTCGGTTGCCAAAAGTTTGGTTTGTCCGTCTTTGCTTTCCAGCAACACATTAGACAAAATCGGCAGAGTATGGCGACGTTCGACAATACCGGTAACGGCTTGCAACGGCTTGAGCAGACTGTCGCGATCGGCTTGTAAAATCAGCATGTTCCATTCCTTTGAATTTGAAATCGGTTGATTTGGATATTTTAAAATATTTTTTGTATTCAGACGGCCTCATATTGACATCAAGCCGTCTGAATATTGCATTGGGTCAGTTCTGAATCAAAATCAGCAGTTTTTCGTAGTCTTGCGCCAATTCGGGGTCTTCTTCGCGTAATTTCGCCACCGCTTTGACGCCGTGCATCACAGTCGTGTGGTCGCGACCGCCAAAGGCATCGCCGATAGAAGGCAGGCTGAGCGTGGTCAGCTCTTTGGTCAGGCTCATGGCAACTTGGCGCGGACGGGCAATATTGCGCGTGCGTTTTTTGCCTAATATATCGCTGATTTTAATACGGTAGTATTTGGCTGTCGCATCGATGATGATGTCGGCGGTAATGACTTTGTGTTTCTCGGCAATAATATCCTGCAAAGCCGTACGCGCCAAATCCATGTCGATGACAGGACGGTTCATAAAACGGCTGCTGGCGCTGACGCGGTTGAACGCGCCTTCCAGTTCACGCACATTGGAGCGGATCAGATTGGCGATAAACAGAGCGGCTTCGTCTTCGATACTGATACCGGCCGCTTCTGCCTTTTTCTGCAAAATCGCCACGCGCATTTCCAATTCGGGCGGTTCAAGTTCCAAAGTCAAACCCCATGAGAAACGGGACTTGAGACGGTCGTCCATACCTTCGATTTTGGCAGGCAATACGTCGCACGTCAGGATCAGCTGTTTTTTCTCGTTGTGGAAATGGTTGTACAGATAGAAGAACTCTTCCATCGTACGGTCTTTACCTTTGATGAACTGAATATCGTCGATAATCAGCAGGTCATATTGTTTGTATTGTTGCTTGAACACATCGTAAGTGTTGTTGCGCACAGCCTTCATAAAGCTGCGGATATAGTCGTCCGAGTGCATATAGCGCACTTTGGCATCAGGACGGTTTTTCAGCAATTCGTTGCCGATGGCCTGCACCAAGTGGGTTTTACCCAAACCGGTACTGCCATATAAAAAAAACGGGTTGTAGCCCTGCCCTGGATTTTCAGCAATCGCTTGGGCGGCTGCAGCGGCAAGGCGGTTGCCCTTACCTTCCACCAAAGTTTCAAATGTATAGTCGCGCGACAGATTGGTTTGCTCGTAGCGCGCTTCTTCCGCATCGTGTTGCGCGTCGGTTTTGGCTTTGGCAACTGCTTTAGACTCAGCCGGAGCGACAGTTTGCACTTGAGGTTCATGCGACAGGTTTTTCATGCGCTGCGCCAAAATCTCGGCAGCCGTCTTGGCAGCGGAAGGCTTGGAAACCGTTTCAGACGGCCTGTCTTCTTCTATTGCCGCAACGGTTTGCAAAGGCATTTGGACAGGCTCTACACATTCTTCAACTTCAATGACTTCTTGCACTTGCACCGGCGCAACAGCCTGAGCCACCATTTCATAATGCGTACCTACGCCCGGCTTAAACGCAAACGCAGCCTGCTGAGGCACCAATTCGGCACGCACGGCGTCAATTTTGGCGGCAAACTGGCTTTTGAGCATATTGCAGGCAAATTGGTTTTTACCATACACCACCCATACGCCGTTTTCTTCGCCCACGGTCAAAGGCGCAATCCATTGCGCAAACTGCCCGGCAGGCAACATTTCGTGAAGGCGGCAAAGGCACAGCGGCCAAAATTCAGCTAACGTCATGAGATTAAGCTCGGAAAATGGAAGATTTGGGAAATACAAGAAGGCAGAGCAGACAGGCAATCCAATAAAAATCAGATTTTTATGACACACCGGCTGCTTTCAGACGGCCTTGCGTACAGAGAAAAGCAAGGTTGGGCGATTATACCCACTCCGCTCTTTTTTATCCACAACCGCCACAAAATTTTATCCACAAATTCTATCAATGCATAAAACCCGTTGTCACACTTTAGCCAACGAAAAGTTTTTATATTGA
>NZ_JBQCTZ010000230.1:0-5187 GCF_051963715.1 Neisseria sp. P0001.S005
TTGGATAAATCGACTTTCCAAATGTTCTCATGGATGCAGGTATTTACCGCTTGCGGTTTTGCATTCAGCCATGGTGCAAACGATATTGCCAATGCGATTGGTCCGTTTGCCGCGATTATGGATGTGTTGCGTACCAACAGCATTACCGCTCAAAACGCCGTGCCGCCAATTGCCATGTTGACTTTCGGTATCGCTTTGATCGTCGGCTTATGGTTTGTCGGTAAAGAAGTGATTAAAACCGTAGGCACCAGCTTGGCAGAAATGCACCCAGCGTCAGGCTTCTCAGCCGAGCTTTCTGCTGCCGCCGTCGTGATGGCCGCATCATTTATGGGCTTGCCTGTTTCCAGTACCCATATTTTGGTGGGTGCAGTTTTGGGTATCGGCTTGGTTAACCGCAATGCCAACTGGAAATTGATGAAACCGATCGGCCTTGCTTGGGTAATTACCTTGCCTGCTGCTGCCGTTTTGTCTGTTGTCAGCTATTTGGTTTTGCAGGCCGTGTTTTAATTGATTATTTGATTTCAAAAGGCCGTCTGAAAGAGATTTCAGACGGCCTTTACTTATTTTTGTAAGGGATAGCTTTCAGTTTGTTTGAACGATGCACAAATCATGCTGTTTAATGTTTACACTGATACAAGAATAATCAAGGTAATAGAGAAATACCTTATTGGGAATATTTTAGAAAAGATTTTGGTTTCAAAACTTGGCGTAGTGAGGGCAAATAAAGCTATTTTTAATCAGCCTACTATAAGGTTAAGGTAATAAAAAAGCCCCAATTCATCGACGTTAAAGATGTCGTATTGAATTGGGGTCTCTATTTATTTAGTGCAAGCCTTATCAGGCCGTCTGAACATTATTCAGCAGCTTCGTTGGTCTCAGCTTGTACAGGAGCCGCTTCTGCTTCTGCAGTAGCCTTAGCGGCTTGGCGTTCGGCTTGTGCAGCCAATGCCTGTTGAACGGCTGGGTGCTGTTGGGCGATGGTTTGTTCTTCTGCGCTGACTTCGCCTTTGAAGCGGTTGTTCAAGTCAAAACGTTTGCCGCCGCGAGCCAGGGCTTTCAGATAGCGCGGACGGCGGCAGTGGTTGGCCAGTACGCGTGCAATCAGTGCAGGGTCGTATTGGGGCAGGGCGGCAATTAAGTCTTGGTCGATACCGACGGCCAACGGTTTGAATCGTTTGAATACATCATATTTGCCGTAAATGTGGTCGGCAATCATATCTGTCTGTTTTTTCTTGCTCATGGTTTGGACGGCAGATTTCAGCGCAGCGCCCAAAGCGGTTTCTTGTGCCATTGCGGTTGTATTCCTCTAATATAAATCCGTATTTTCGTCATACGTCAATAAGGTGCTATTGTAGTATAAAGACTGAGATTTGGCTAAATTTTTCTGAGAATATTCAGAAATAAACGGTTATTTTTCCAATTTGGCAATGTCCGGTGTATTTACCTGAACATCGGCATTTTGTGCACGATGGCGTAAGGCGTGGTCGATCAAGACCAATGCCAGCATGGCTTCTGCAATCGGAGCGGCGCGTAAACCGACGCAGGGGTCGTGGCGGCCGTGTGTGGCAAGTTCGACAGGGTTGCCCTCTATATCAATACTGCGGCGCGGTGTGGCGATGGAACTGGTCGGTTTAATGGCAATATTCACATGAATGTCTTGTCCGGTGCTGATGCCGCCCAAGATGCCGCCTGAGTGGTTGGATAGAAAACCTTGAGGCGTGAGTTCATCGCCATGCTTGCTGCCGCGTTGCGTTACGCTATCAAAACCTGCGCCGATTTCTACGCCTTTGACAGCATTGATGCCCATCATGGCATAGGCAATTTCTGCATCGAGGCGGTTAAAAACCGGTTCACCCAAGCCGACGGGGACGTTAACCGCTTCGATATGAAGTTTTGCGCCGACAGAATCCAATGATTTGCGCACGCTGTCCATATAGTTTTCCAAGTCCTCAATTTGGCTTTGGTTTGCGGCAAAAAAAGGATTTTGGGAAATATATTCGTAGCCTTCAAACTGGATTTTTTTTTCGCCTACTTGGGTAACATAGGCGGTAATTTCAGTGCCGAATTTTTCTTTCAGCCATTTTTTTGCAACTGCTCCGGCGGCAACGCGGGCAGCGGTTTCGCGGGCGGAACTTCTACCGCCGCCGCGATAGTCGCGTGTACCGTATTTGTGCCAGTAGGTGTAATCGGCGTGACCAGGGCGGAAGCTGGTGGCGATATTGCCATAGTCTTTGCTGCGTTGGTCGGTATTGCGGATCAGGAGGGCGATGGGTGTACCGGTGGTTTTGCCTTCGAATACGCCGGAGAGGATTTCGACTTGGTCGGCTTCGCGGCGCTGGGTAACGTGGCGGCTGGTGCCGGGTTTGCGACGGTCAAGGTCATATTGGATATCCGCTTCGCTCAATTCTAATCCGGGCGGGCAGCCATCAATGATGCAGCCCAAGCCTGCGCCGTGGCTTTCGCCGAAAGTGGTAACGGTAAAGATTTGTCCGAAGGTGTTGCCTGCCATAGGGATACTCTTTTGAAATTGGGTTTGGAAATTTTTGCTTGTTTGGATAATTCTCAGGCCGTCTGAACGGTGAAACGAGAATCTTTGATTTCGTTGTCACATCTGTTCAGACGGCCTTTTGAGATGACTGCTTAGTTCAATTTACCGTGGCACTGTTTGTATTTCAGGCCACTGCCGCAAGGGCAAGGATCGTTGCGGTGAACAATCAGGCCGTTTTGTGCAAGCGCTTCAGGGCTGAAGTCTGTGCCGTCAGGATCGAATGCTTCGGTAACCAAATCGGTTTGCGATTGACCGAGCAATTCTTCCATATCAGGCGCATCGGAGTGGACGGTTTGAACATCGCTGACGCTTTGTGCGGCAGTGTGGTCGTATTCGCTGTTGCGCTCGATTTGAACGGCGGTCAGCAAAGCGGCAATGTTTTGTTTGATACCGCGCCACAGATTTTCAAACATGGCGAAAGCTTCGCGTTTGTATTCCTGTTTCGGATTTTTCTGAGCATAGCTGCGCAGGTGGATGCCTTGGCGCAAGTAGTCCATAGCGGCGAGGTGTTCGCGCCATTGGTTGTCGATAACTTGCAGCATAACATTGCGTTCGAAGTCTGACATAGCCTGTTTGCCGACCAATTCGACTTTTTCGGCATACTCGTCTTCGATGCGCTTGATGAGGCGTTCTTTAATGTCTTGGTTGTCCAAAGTGCTGTCTTCTTTCAGCCAGCCTTTGATATCGACATGCAGGCGGAAATCGGCGGCAAGTTGGTGCTCAAGTGCCGGAATGTCCCATTGCTCTTCCATGCTGTCAGGCGGGATGTGGTAGTCAACCAAGTCGCTGACAACGTCGGCGCGGATTTCGCGGGTCAAATCGCTGACGTCTTTGCTGGTCAGGATTTCGTTACGTTGATGGTAAATCACTTTACGTTGGTCATTGGCAACGTCATCGTATTCCAAAACCTGTTTACGCATATCGAAGTTGCGGCCTTCGACTTTACGTTGCGCGCCTTCGATTTGACGGGTCAGCAGGCCGTGTTCGATGGCGACGCCGCGTTCAGGTGCCAGACGGTTGAGGATGGCGGCGGCGCGGTCGAGTGCGAAGAGGCGCAGCAACGGGTCTTCAAACGAGAGGTAGAAGCGGCTGGAGCCGGGGTCGCCCTGACGGCCTGCGCGTCCGCGCAATTGGTTGTCGATACGGCGGCTTTCGTGGCGTTCTGTACCGATGATGTGCAGACCGCCTGCTGCAACCACTTGGTCATGTTCGGCTTGCCAACCGCTTTCAAGGGCGGAAATTTGCGCTTGTTTTTGCTGTTCGCTCAAAGTTTCATCGGCACGGATAGCTTCGATTTGATGCTTGAGGTTGCCGCCCAAGACAATATCGGTACCGCGGCCTGCCATGTTGGTGGCAACGGTAATCGCGCCGACTTTACCGGCTTGAGCCACAATCAATGCCTCGCGCTCGTGTTCTTTTGCGTTCAGAACGTTATGCGGCAGACCTGCTTTGCGTAACAAGTCAGAAACCAGTTCGGAGTTTTCGATGCTGGTTGTACCGACCAAAACCGGTTGGCCGTTTTTGTGGCATTCGGCGATGTCTTTGACGACGGCTTCAAATTTTTCTTCGGCTGAGCGGAAGATTTGGTCGTTGAAGTCTTTACGTTGTACAGGACGGTTGGTCGGGATGATGACGGTTTCGAGGTTGTAAATGCTTTGGAACTCGAAGGCTTCGGTGTCGGCCGTACCGGTCATGCCAGACAGTTTGCTGTACAGGCGGAAGTAGTTTTGGAAGGTAATAGATGCAAGCGTTTGGTTTTCGCGTTTGATTTCTACGCCTTCTTTGGCTTCAACGGCTTGGTGCAAGCCTTCGGACCAGCGGCGACCGGCCATCAGACGGCCTGTGAATTCGTCCACAATCACGATTTCGCCGTCTTGGATAACATAGTGTTGGTCTTTGTGGAACAGGGTGTGCGCGCGCAATGCAGCCATGAGGTGGTGCATCAGGGAAATATTGGCGGCAGAGTAGAGCGAGTCGTTTTCCTGTAATAAGCCCATTTGGGTCAGGATTTGCTCGGCGTGTTCGTGACCGGCTTCGCTCAGAATAACTTGGTGTGCTTTTTCGTCCACCCAGTAATCGCCTTCGCCTTCTTCGGTTTCTTGGCGGATAAGGTGGGCCGGAACGGCATCCATCACGCGGTAGAGCTGGATGTTGTCATCTGCCTGGCCGGAAATAATTAGCGGCGTACGTGCTTCGTCGATCAGAATGGAGTCCACTTCGTCGACAACGGCAAAGTTCAATTCGCGCTGAACTTTGTCGTATTGGTCGGTAACCATATTGTCGCGCAGGTAGTCGAAGCCGAATTCGTTGTTGGTGCCGTAAGTAATGTCGGCGCCGTAAGCGGTTTGGCGTTCGAAAGGTTGCAAATCGGCTACGATCACGCCGACGCTCAAGCCTAAGAAATTGTACAACGGCTCCATAATGCCTGCGTCACGGGAGGCGAGGTAGTCATTGACGGTAACGACGTGTACACCTTTTCCTGACAATGCATTCAGGTAAACGGCAAGGGTGGCCACCAATGTCTTACCTTCACCGGTACGCATTTCGGCAATTTTACCGTTATGCAGGACCATACCGCCGATCAGCTGTACATCGAAGTGGCGCATGCCCAATACACGGCTCGATGCTTCGCGGCAGAC
>NZ_JBQCTZ010000231.1:0-5114 GCF_051963715.1 Neisseria sp. P0001.S005
GAGCAGACCATGAGCCAAAACAAACAACCGGCACAACCCGAAAAACGAACCCTTTTCAAAACTGCCCTTGCCGCCGGCGCCATCGGCGTTGCCGGTTATTTTGCCGGTAAAAAACAAGGCGAAGCCGCCGCCGAGACCCAAAACAACCAACATTCCGAGCTGGCCTATCCGTGTTATGGCGAGCATCAGGCAGGCATTGTCACGCCACACCAGCTCTTTGGCATCATGTGTGCCTTTGACGTTACCGCCAAAGACGCCAAACAACTTGAAAACCTGTTCCGCGCCCTGACCGCCCGCATCGAATTCCTCACCCAAGGCGGCGAATATCAAGACGGCGACGACAAACTCCCGCCTGCAGGCAGCGGCATCCTCGGCAAACAATTCCGCCCCGACGGGCTGACGGTTACCGTCGGCGTCGGCAGCAGCCTCTTTGACGACCGCTTCGGCCTCAAAGACAAAAAGCCGAAACACTTGCAAGAAATGCGCGACTTCCCCAACGACAAACTCCAAAAATCGTGGTGCGACGGCGACCTCAGCCTGCAAATTTGCGCGTTTTCCCCCGAAACCTGCCAAGCCGCCCTGCGCGACATCATCAAAAATACCGCCCAGTTTGCCGTGATCCGCTGGAGCATAGACGGTTGGCTCCCTAAAGCCGAACCCGGCGCCATTGCCGCGCGCAACCTTTTAGGTTTCCGCGACGGCTCCGGCAATCCAAAAGTCGAAGATCCCAAAGTTGCCGATCAGGTTCTGTGGACAGGCGTTGCCGCCAACAGCTTGGACGAACCGGCATGGGCGAAAAACGGCAGCTATCAGGCCGTCCGCCTTATCCGCCACTTTGTCGAGTTTTGGGACCGCACCCCGATGCAGGAGCAAACCGATATTTTCGGCCGGCGCAAATACAGCGGCGCGCCCATGGACGGTAAAAAAGAGGGCGACACCGCCGATTTTGCCAAAGACCCAGACGGCAAAATCACGCCCAAAGACAGCCATATGCGCCTTGCCAATCCGCGCGATCCTGAGTTCATGAAAAAACACCTGCTCTACCGCCGCGCCTTCAACTACTCGCGCGGTCTCGCCGCCAACGGCCAACTCGATGTCGGCTTGATATTCATCTGCTATCAGGCCAACCTTGCCGACGGCTTCATCTTCGTGCAAAACCTGCTCAACGGCGAGCCGCTGGAGGAATACATCAGCCCGTTTGGCGGTGGCTATTTCTTCGTCCTGCCGGGTGTCGAAAAAGGCAGCTTCCTCGGTAAAGAGCTTTTGGGCGTATAAATCCGCCGATGGTTTGAATCAAGAAATAAAAAGGCCGTCTGAAACCTGATTTCCAGATTTCAGACGGCCTGAGTTTTTTCTATCAAACCAAATGTTCCGCCAAGAAAGCCAATGCGTATTCGACGGCTTGCGCCCTTATTGCTTCGCGGTCGCCTGTGAAAAGCGCGGTTTGCTCAAACGAACCTTCGGGCGTGGCCAGGCCGAACCAGACTGTGCCGACCGGTTTGGCCGCGCTGCCGCCGCTAGGGCCGGCGATGCCGGAAATACTCAAGGCGTAATCTGCCTGCGCCACGGCTTTTGCGCCGCGTGCCATTTCATAGACGGTCTCGCGGCTAACCGCGCCGTGTTTCAGCAAGGTATCGGGCATGACGCCGAGACGCTCCTGTTTGGCTTGGTTGCTGTATGTGACGAAGCTTTGATGAAACCATTGCGAGCTGCCGGAGAGGGAGGTCAGCGCACCTGCAAGCAGGCCGCCGGTGCAGGACTCGGCACAGGTAACGGTTTGACGGCGGCTGGTCAGGTGTTCGGCGATGGTTTGCAGATGGGACATGGCGGCTCCTTATGGAAAAGGGTGGAATGGGGCGGGCGTTTGACCCGCCGGGTTTCAGACGGCCTGAAAGTTGAAATCAGTCTTTCGGCTGAATGAGGTGGACATCACATTGTGGGAATGGGATGTTGATGTTGGCTTCGCGCAGGTTTTCGACGACCTGCTCGTTCAAACCGAATCGGAATAAGGCCAAATCCGCTTCGTTCGTCCATGCCCAAAGCGTGATTTCGATGGCGCTGGCGGCGAGGTTGGTAATGTATACGACGGCAGGTCGTTCTTTGGTTTGAACACATAATGGATGCTCGGTTGCCGCTCTCAAGACGGCGGCTTTGGCGGCTTTCAAGTCGCAGGCGTAGTCGACACCGACAACGACTTGGGCGCGGCACAGGGGTAGGGAGGAGCGGTTGGTGATGCTGTTGCTCATGACCATGCTGTTGGGCAGGACGACTTCTTCGTTGTCCGGCGTGCTCAAAGAGGTCTGCACCATTTTGATTTCGCGGACGATGCCTTCAAAACCGTTGACGCGGATAAAGTCGCCGACTTTAAACGGGCGGAACAGGATAATCAGCGCGCCGGCGGCGAAGTTGGATAGTTGGTCTTTCAAAGACAAAGCCACGGCCAAGCCTGCGCCACCGATCAAGGCGGTCACGGAAGTGGTCGGGATGCCGAGTTTGCCCAGTGCAGCGATGATGATGAGGATCAGTAGGCCGATGTTGGCGACGTTGCCGAGGAAGCTGACCAGCGTTTTATCGACTTTGGCGCGTGTCAGCGCGGCTTTCATCAGTGTCACCACGCGCGTGGCGACCCAACGGCCGATAAAGAAGATGGCTAAGGCGGCCAGCAGGTTCGTGCCGAAAGACATACCAACTTGAGCGAGGTGTTCCCAACCGGAGAAGGAGGAGAGGGCTTGAAGATCGAAATTCATAATTGTGTGCGTGTGAAGTTGTTTAAAAGGTTATTGTAAAACAAGGCCGTCTGAAAAACTAATGATTTGGTTTTTCAGACGGCCTTTAATCTTTCTTAAATCTTTTTCAGCTTAACGTAAAACGGTTTTGCTCCAACGGCTCACCCATTGTTTTTGTTTGGTGTTGATGTCGGCGCGGTTGGGGGAATCGCTGTGTTTTGGGGTTTGGGCAAACTCGAATACTTTGGGCAGCGGCGTGTTTTTGGCAGCCGGATAGACCCACATTTCGGCAGGCAGGGCTTGTTGCACTTCGCCGCTTTGCAGCCAGCTCACCAGTTTGGCCGCCAGTTCGGGTTGCTTCGCGCCTTTCAAAACGGCCGCGCCTTCAACTTGGCGGAATGTTCCGCCTTTGAGGAAGAGGTTGCCGGTGGGCGGGGTGTTGTATTTGCCTTTGGAGTAGTGGACTTCGGCCGCCGGGCTGGTGGCATAGCTGACCACGAGGGGATAAGCGCCGCCGTTTTGGGTGAAGTCGGTGTAGTAGGCTTCACTCCAGCCTTTGGCAACTTTCACGCCGTTTTGGCGCATTTGCGCCCACCATTTGAATGCGCCTTCTTCACCCATGCCGCCGATGTTGGCCAAGAGGAAGGAGAGGCCGGGCGAGGATGTGGCGGGAGACGGGGTTACCAAAAGGTTTTTATATTCCGGTTTGGTCAGGTCTTGCAGGGTTTGCGGCAGAGGCAGTTTTTTCTGTTCAAACCATTTTTTGTCGTAGTTGATGGCGACATAGGCGTAATCGACGGCCAGCGCATCGGGCAGGGAGGCGGTTACGGGTGCGGATTTGGGTTGGTTGGCGGCAAGGATGCCGGCGGCTTTGGCTTTGCCGATGTTGGCGTTGTCCAAACCGTAAACCGCATCGGCAATCGGGTTGGCCTTGCTCAAAATCAGCTTGTTGAGCATTTCGTTGCCGCTGCCTGCCTTGATGACGGACACTTTGGCATCGTTGGCTTTTTCAAATTGCGCGATGACGGTTTGGGGCAGGCTGAAGGATTTGTGCACGGCCAAACGCACTTCGGTTTGGGCGTACAGGTTTGCCGAAGCCAGCAACAGAGCCACGGCGGACAATTTCAGTTTCATTCTCTTTCCTTTGTACGGGTAAAATACGAAATATCATAACAAAATCTGCATATCAAGGCACGATATGAATCATTCTCCTGTTTGGCTGTTTGACCTCGACAATACTTTGCACAATGCCGAAGCCGGCATTTTCTACATCATCAACCGCGCCATGACCGAATACATGGCAGGCCGTCTGAAACTTTCCGAAGAAGCCGCATCCCACCTGCGCCAAGATTATTGGCACCGATACGGCGCGACGCTTGCCGGTTTGCAAATCCACCATCCTGAAGTCGATATCGATGAATTTTTGCGTGAAAGTCACCCGCTTAAGCAAATTTTGGCAAAGGTGGAGGGTATGGATGGAACTGATGACGTTTTAGGCCGTCTGAAAGGGAGAAAAACCGTATTTTCCAACGGGCCTTCGTTTTATGTCCGCGCATTGGTTGAGGTGTTGGGCTTGGAAGCGCATTTTGACGGCTTGTTCGGCACGGACGACTTTGGCCTGCTCTACAAACCCAATCCGCAAGCCTATCTCAACGTCTGCCGCCTGTTGGGCGTCAAACCCGAACAGTGCATTATGGTGGACGACAGCGCCGACAATCTGCACCAAGCCAAAGCCTTGGGCATGAAGACCGTTTGGTACGGCGAAAAAGTCCATCCGCTGCCATTTGCCGACGGCACAGCGAAAGATATGCAGGGCTTGCTTGATTTTGCACAAAACCTGCCATTAAGCCTTTAAAAAACCAGTACAATACACAGTATTTCCAACATTTAAAAACAAGGACAACATCATGCGTAAACTCGCTTTAATTCTGACCGCCGCCGCCGTTTTGGCCAGTTGCTCTTGGGAAACCTACACCAACGAATCCGGCCGTACCGCCGTACGCCAAAAATATGCTACCGGCACACCTATCGTTTATCAGGACGGGACTTATTCTAAAAACATGAATTACAACCAATTCCGTCCTGAGCGTCGCGCCGTCCAATCCAACCAAGCGGATCATGCTGAACACGGCGAACGCGGCCAGCACTGGCAAAAACCGCAATTTGCCAACCAACAGCCAGCAACCGAATAACAATATCCCCAAGGCCGTCTGAAACGGAGTGAAAAACAATCAACACTTGTTGCCACACTTTTCAGACGGCCTCAAACAACGACAACGGAAACCGTATCATGGCTCAGACAGCTTTAAATATCGTCATCCTCGCCGCCGGCAAAGGCACGCGCATGTACTCCAAAATGCCCAAAGTGCTGCACCGCATCGGCGGCCT
>NZ_JBQCTZ010000232.1:0-5095 GCF_051963715.1 Neisseria sp. P0001.S005
GCTCGCGGCGAAGCTTAATTTAAACACCATTAATTAAGGATTACTGCAATGCGCGATAAAATCAAACTGGAGTCCAGCGCTGGTACTGGTCACTTCTACACAACTACTAAAAACAAACGTACTATGCCTGGCAAACTGGAAATCAAAAAATTTGACCCAGTAGCCCGTAAACACGTTATTTACAAAGAAACTAAATTGAAATAATCCGGTTTCTTCCAAGAAAAAGCTCCTGTTTTGCAGGAGCTTTTCTTTTTGTTTCCCGATTGGTTTGGGGCTTATTTCAAATGTGTATGCAAGATATTTTTGAATTGCTTTATAAGAGGCAAAATAAAAGAGCGTGTATCCATTGGGATTGCGCTCTTTTATTTTTCAGACGGCCTGATAGGGGATAAGCAGCCTTAAATTATGAGTAAACATTCAACAACGACTTAATGATCGACCTTGATGCCTTGGTTGTCAGAATGTTGTTTTTTATCCAGCTCTTTTTGCAAGGTATCGCATGGCGTGTCGCAATCGCACATTTTCTTCATGCCGAGAGAAGAAATGCCGCCGCAGCTGCCTTTGATGGTGCGTTTGGAGAAAATATAGCCGACTGCCATGCCGAGGATGACAATGATAAAAATACCGAAAGTCAGAAGGAGGGTTTTCATGTGTGTATTCCTAGAGGTTAGTTCAATAATTTCTTGAATGCGCTGGACATTTTAGTATGGTAGCCGCCTTGAGGGTTTCGGATGATGAGGAAAACGGCGAGATTTTCTTGCTCGGCAAGTTTAAGTGCTTCGGTTTCTCCGAGGACGAACAAGCCGGTTGAAAGGCCGTCTGCAATTGTGGCGTTTTCAGCAACTACGCTGATGGAAGCAAGGTTGTGGCTGATGGGTTGTTTGGTTTTAGGGTTGATGATATGGGAAAGACGGCGGCCTGACTTATCGACATGGAAAATGCGGTAGTCGCCGGACGTGGCCAGTGATTTATTGTCCAATGGAATAGTGATTTGGGTGGCACCGCCTTGAACAATATTGGGCTGCTCGATGCCGATACGCCAAGGGTTGCCTTGCGCATTGCGGCCTTTGCCATGCAACTCGCCTCCGATTTCTACCAAATAATTGCCGATATTGAGTTTTTCAAGTTCGGCGGCGGTTTTATCCACGCCAAAGCCTTTGGCGATGGAGGATAGATCTAAATAGACTTCGGGATGGGTTTTCGCCAGTGTAGGCTGCTGCCCATCTTGGGAAAGTTTGAGTTTGTCCGTACCGACCATTTCTGAAGCATGTTGGATTTCTTGTACAGTCGGTTCGTGTGTGATTTCTTTTTGCGGGCCGAATCCCCATAGGTTGACCAAAGGACCGACGGTTACGTCCAGTGCGCCGTGCGTCATTTTGTTTAAACGCAAGGCTTCGCCGGTTACATAGGCAAAGTCTTGGGAAATGGGCATGGCCTGATTGACGGTGCGTAGCTGGTTGAATTGGCTGATTTCGGAATCAGTCTGGTAGGTAGACATTTGTCGATTGACTTCTTGAAGTGCGTCATCAATGCGTTTTTGGATTTCGGCAGGGGAGGGGAGTTTGTCTTGGCCGTCTGAAAGATATTTGACGGTATAGGTCGTGCCCATGGTCTCGCCTCGCAGGGTAATGGTTTGTTGTTTTTCAGGTTGGCAGGCAGAGAGTGTGAGTGCGGAAACGATGGCAACGGTACAACCGATTATCGGACGGTAAAACGAATTGGAAAGAAACGGCATAAGGGATTTGCGGATTATTTTTTAAAACCTTTATTGTATCGTAAAAGAAAGGTTCAGGCCGTCTGAAAGTATGGTTTTCAGACGGCCTGGAAATAAAAAAGGAAGAAACCGAAGTTTCTTCCTTTTTGTTTGTTAGCCGCCGAAATCGTCCAAGAGGATGTTTTCGTCTTCCACGCCCAAGTCTTTGAGCATTTTGATCACGGACTGGTTCATGATTGGAGGGCCGCACATATAGAATTCGCAGTCTTCCGGTGCTTCATGGTTTTTCAGGTGGTTTTCGTAAACCACGTTGTGAATGAAGCCTGTGTAACCGTCCCAGTTGTCTTCAGGCAATGGGTCGGATAGGGCGACATGCCATGTGAAGTTCGGGAATTCTGCCGCGAGTTGGTCGAAGTCTTCGACATAGAACATCTCGCGTTTAGAACGGGCACCATACCAGAAGGTAATCTTACGTTTGGAATTCAAACGTTTCAGCTGGTCGAAAATGTGGGAACGCATCGGAGCCATACCCGCACCACCGCCGATAAATACCATTTCGGCATCGGTATCTTTGGCAAAGAACTCACCAAACGGACCGGAAATCGTTACTTTATCACCGGGTTTGAGCGACCAAATGTAGGATGACATTTGTCCCGGAGGCGCATCGGGTACGCGCGGAGGCGGCGTGGCGATACGCACGTTCAGCATAATGATGCCTTTTTCTTCTGGATACGAAGCCATGGAGTAGGCGCGCAAAATCGGCTCGTCTACTTTGGAAACGTATTGCCACAGATTGTATTTGTCCCAGTCTTCGTGGTATTCCTTAGGAATGTCGAAGTCTTTGTAGGCAACAGTGTGAGGAGGGGCTTCAATTTGAATGTAGCCGCCGGCGCGGAAAGGCACTTCTTCGCCTTCTGGAATGGCAAGCTTGAGTTCTTTAATGAACGTTGCTTTGTTGTCATTTGAGATGACGGTGCATTCCCATTTTTTCACGCCGAACACTTCTTCCGGTACTTCGATGTCCATGTCGGTTTTAACGTTGACCTGACAAGACAGACGGCAGCCTTCGCGCGCTTCGCGTTTGCTGATGTGGGACAACTCGGTTGGCAGAATGTCGCCGCCACCGCTTTTCACGACAACACGGCACTGACCACATGAGCCGCCGCCACCGCAGGCGGAAGGAACGAAGATGCCTTGGCTGGCAAGCGCACCCAGCAATTTGCCGCCGGCAGGCATCGTCAGCTCTTTTTCGTTATTGACTTTGATGGTGATGTCGCCTTCGCTCACCAACTTGGATTTGGCAAACAGAATCATCAGTGCCAAAACCAAGACGATGACGGTAAACATCACGATACCTAAAATAATCTCCATGCCGATTCCTTTCTTATAACTGGATGCCGGAGAACGACATAAACGCCATTGCCATCAGGCCAGCGGCGATAAAGGTAATGCCCAAGCCTTTGAGGCCTTTAGGGACATCCGAATATTTCATTTTTTCGGTAATGCCCGCCAAAGCGACAATGGCCAAAAGCCAGCCCAAACCTGCACCGAAACCGTATACAACGGACTCGCCGAAGTTGTATTCGCGTTGCGCCATAAACGATACGGCACCGAAAATCGCGCAGTTTACGGTAATCAGAGGCAGGTAGATACCCAATGCGTTGTAGAGGGCAGGGACGAATTTGTCCAAGAACATTTCCAAAATCTGTACCAAAGCGGCAATCACGCCGATAAAGGTAATGAATTTCAGGAAGGTCAGGTCCACGCCTTCAACCAGCGCGCCGTCTTTCAACAGCGAGTAAACAAGTTGGTTGGCTGGGACGGACAGGCCGAGTACGAAAGTTACGGCAACGCCCAAACCGAATGCAGTCGATACTTTTTTAGATACCGCCAAAAATGTACACATCCCCAAGAAGAAGGAAAGTGCCATGTTTTCCAGAAAGACGGATTTTACAAAGAGGCTTAAGTAATGTTCCATGTGTTATTTCTCCGCCTGTTCAGGTTTCCAAGTGCGTAGACCCCATACCAAGAAGCCGATGATGAAGAACGCGCTAGGGGCGAGCAGGAACAAGCCGTTGGTTTGATACCAGCCGCCATCTTGTACGGTTTGGAAAATGGTGTAGCCAAAGAGCTTGCCTGAGCCGATCAGTTCGCGGATGGTTGCGATGATGATCAGCATCATGCCGTAACCTGCGCCGTTACCGATACCGTCAACCAAGCTCTCCAAAGGAGGCTCTTTCATGGCGAATGCTTCGGCGCGGCCCATCACGATACAGTTGGTAATAATCAGGCCGACGAATACGGACAGCTGTTTGGACAGCTCATAAGCAAAAGCTTGGAGCAGTTGGTCAACCAGCGTTACCAAGGAAGCAACAATCGCCATTTGCACAATAATACGGATGCTGTTGGGGATGTAGTTGCGTACCAAAGAAATGAAGAAGCTGGAAAAACCGGTTACTAAACTGACGGAAATACCCATTACGATGGCCGTCTGAAGTTTGGTGGTAACCGCCAAAGCCGAACAAATACCCAAAACTTGCAAGGCAATCGGGTTGTTGTCGATAAAGGGTGAAAACATCAAATGTTTCAAGCGTTTCATGTCAGCCATTATTGTGCTCCTGCTGATTTCAATTTGTTCAGGTAGGGGATATAGCCGTTTTCGCCGAACCAGTAGTCGAACGAACCTTGCACACCTTTAGACGTCAGCGACGCGCCGGAGAGGGCATCTACGCCGTGTTCTTTGTCTGAGCTTGCGCCTTTGCCGACGTGCAGGGCAAATTTGCCTTGTTCGTTAAACAGTTTTTTGCCGACGAATTTTTGTTGCCACAGAGGGTTGCCGATTTCGCCGCCCAAACCCGGAGTTTCGCCTTGGTCGTAGTAGGTAATGCCGTTGATGGTGTTGCCGTCAGGTTGAATGGCGACAAAACCGTACATGACAGACCACAAACCGTTGCCGTGCATAGGCAGGATGATTTGGCTGACTTTACCGTCTTCGCCTTTTACCAAGTAAACCTCAGTGTATTTGGCACGGCTTTTGATGCCTGCCAAATCGTCTTCAGGTTTGATTTGGATGCTTTGGGCAGGGTCTTTGCCGGCAACGCGTGCGCTGAAGTCTTTAGGCGCATCGGCGACGTATTCGCCGGTTGCCAAGTCCACGACACGTTGCTCGATACGCTCGGCAAAGGTTTTGCTGATGTCGGTGTTTTTATCCATCAAACCAGCTACGCTCAAGATATAGCCTTGTTTGTCTTGGAGTTTTTGTTTCTCTTGGATTGGTTTCAAGCCGACGACCGCACCAGCAACAATGATGGAACAAATCAGGCTGACAACCAATACCACAATCAGCGTGCCGCTGAAGCTGTCTTTATCGAATTTCTTAGC
>NZ_JBQCTZ010000233.1:0-5043 GCF_051963715.1 Neisseria sp. P0001.S005
AAAACCTTGCGCCACAAGCCGTATCGGGTAACGGTCAACCGCTGTTTTGAAAAAGTGATTGCCCATTGCGCCAATGTACCGCGTCCGGAACAGGATGGAACGTGGATAGAACCAGCGTTTCAGACGGCCTATTTAAAGCTGCACCATCAGGGGCATGCGCATTCGTTTGAATGCTGGCTACCTGATGAACAAGGCGAAATGCAGTTGGCAGGCGGATTTTACGGCGTGCAAATCGGCTGCGTGTTTTATGGCGAGTCGATGTTTGCCTTGCGTCCCGATGCGTCAAAGATTGCGTTCGCCTGCGCCGTCCCGTTTCTGGCGGATTTGGGCGTTGCACTGATAGACTGTCAGCAGGATACCGAACATATGCGCCGTTTCGGTTCGCAGTTAATGGATTTTGCCGACTTTCAGACGGCCTTGCAGGATTTGAACGCGAAACCGTTAAAGCGGAATATCGAATGCCGCGTGGTGGCTGAAAATCTGCTGTAAAAGATTGGCGGCAAAGATTGATTTATCGGCACGGCGTGTCGGCAGAATGGGTAGTCTGCATATTGAGGCTGGGAAACCGGTTGGAAAATAAATGCCATTCCATTCACTTGAACAGGCCGTCTGAAAATCTTGGCTTAACCGAAATCCGGCTGTGTAACGCTTGGTGCTAATTGTTAATAGCTGACGAAATTGCTTTTACATGGCAAAATAACAAGTTAAATATTTGTAATAGGGCGGCCTGAATAGGTTTCAGACGGCCCTGATCTCTTGAAGGAATCAACATGTCTTTGCAAAACATCATTGAAACGGCTTTTGAAAACCGTGCCGAAATCAATCCGAATACCGTTACCCCCGAAGTGCGTGAAGCGGTTTTGGAAACCATCCGCCAACTCGACTCCGGCAAACTGCGCGTTGCCGAGCGTTTGGGTGTGGGCGAATGGAAAGTCAACGAATGGGCGAAAAAAGCCGTATTGCTGTCTTTCCGCATTCAGGACAATGAAATCCTCAACGACGGTGTGAACAAATACTTCGACAAAGTGCCGACTAAATTTGCCGATTGGTCTGAAGACGAGTTCCGCAGCGCAGGTTTCCGCGCAGTTCCGGGTGCCGTTGCCCGCCGTGGCAGCTTTGTGGCGAAAAATGTCGTGTTGATGCCTTCTTATGTCAATATCGGCGCATACGTTGACGAAGGTGCGATGGTCGATACTTGGGCGACTGTCGGCTCTTGCGCGCAAATCGGTAAAAACGTGCATTTGAGCGGCGGCGTCGGCATCGGCGGCGTACTCGAGCCTCTGCAAGCCAGCCCGACCATTATTGAAGACAACTGCTTTATCGGTGCGCGTTCTGAAATCGTCGAAGGCGTAATTGTCGAAGAAGGCAGCGTGATTTCTATGGGCGTGTTCATCGGTCAATCCACTAAAATCTTTGACCGTACTACCGGCGAAATCTATCAAGGCCGCGTACCGGCTGGTTCGGTTGTTGTATCCGGCAGCATGCCTTCCAAAGACGGCAGCCACAGCCTCTACTGCGCGGTTATCGTCAAACGCGTGGACGCGCAAACCCGTGCGAAAACCAGCGTGAATGAATTGTTGCGCGGTATCTAATCGGATAACGATAACGCTGATTGAAGGTGGTATGCTCACTCTATGGTTAGTTTTGAACAAAAAAACAGGCAGAATGTTCTGCCTGTTTTTTTATGGCTTAAAGGCCGTCTGAAACGATTTCAGACGGCCTTTTGTTTTTGATGATGGGTTGTTTTAAGGTCAATTGAGGCAAGGGAAGGGTATTCCCTGTCTGGGACTACGCTTCCGGCCAGTCGGCAATAGATTTCTTCAAAAGGAATCTTGCCGTAATCGCACAACCACGGTTTGGCGCGTGTGGTGTAGTGGATAATGGGCGGGACGGTGTCGGGTTTGGGAAATACTTCGCTGAGGTTTCGTTTTTGGAAGTATTCGACTGCGCCGGTTTGGAAGTTCCAAGATTCTTCTAATTGCAGCCAGTTTTTTTGAAATACGGTGTTTAGAAAGCATTGGTCGCCATAGGGTACGGCTTCGTTGAGGCTGGCGGCGGTTTTCAGCAGTTGCGCCGCGATATTGTGTTCCCGCCATTGCACCAAGTCGGCCAGCAACATGCCTGAATTGAAATAGGGTGTGGTGTGCAGGTCGATAGGGTGTTTCCACTCGATGTGCGCCAAAACGGAATCTTGTACCGCCGCAACGGGATAACCGCGCATATCGAGGTTGAACAAATCATGCAGGGATTGGGTCACCACCATATCGCTGTCGAGATACGGGCGCGGTCGACAGGCAGTGCTGCATCACCAGGCGGAAAAATGCAGCATCCGAAATATGGGACAAGCGGCGATATTGGCTGAAGTCCATCTCGATTTTGACATCATTCAGACGGCTGCCGCTGGCTGCGAGCTTTTGGTTGGTATAGTCGATCCATTCCCGCCTGAAGGTATTGTGCATGAGGTAGAAATCGACATTTGTGTTGTGAGTACAGATGGATTTCATCAGTGTATGAACCTGCTCGGCATAGCCGGTATCGGCGGCAAGGACGATGGTGATGTTGCTCATTGTTAAATTCCTTTTATTTGCAATGTATTAAATTTTGTCAGTCATTTTCTTGGTCTTGTGCGGTCGGTAAGGCGGCATGATCTTCGTTTTCCGACATGGCTTTTTCTAATAAATCGCGTTGCAGCTGTTTGCCGGCTTTGATACCCAATTTGCGCAGTTTTTCGGTGCTGCTGATGAGGTTGCCCCTACCGGAAACCAAGCGGCCATAGGCCGTCTGAAACTGGGATTGAGCCTGAACAAGCGCTTTATTGATGCCGTCCATGCTTTCGACAAAGCCGACAAATTTGTCATAGAGTTTGCTGCCTGCCTCGGCAATCGCCAGCGCGTTTTGGTTTTGCTGCTCGTTGCGCCAGATATTGGCAACGGTGCGCAGGGTGGCGAGCAGGGTGCTGGGGCCGGTCAGCATGATGCGTTTGTCGAAACACTCTTGGAAGAGGTTTGGATCGTGTTGCAGGGCGAGGAGGTAGGCCGGTTCGACAGGGACGAACATAAAGACGAAGTCCAACGTTTTGACGCCCTCAAGGTCGGTGTAATCTTTCGTGGCCAAGCTTTTAATGTGGGCGCGGATACTGGCGACGTGGTTGGCAAGCTCGCGTTCTGCTTCTGCGCCGGTGCTTTGCGTATAGCGGACGTAGGCGGTCAGCGATACTTTGGAGTCGATGACGATTTGTTTGTTGTCGGGCAGATTGATGAGGACGTCGGGCTGGAGGCGGCGTTGGGTGCCGTCTGCTTCGTGGCGGACGCTGGAAGCTTGAACGATGTATTCGCGGCCTTTTTGCAGGCCGGAGTTTTCCAATACGCTTTCCAAAATCATCTCGCCCCAGTTGCCTTGGGTTTTGTTTTGCGTGCCGGTCAGCGCGGTGGTCAGCGCTTTGGCATCGTGGTGGAGTTGGGTGTTGAGGGTTTGCAGGCGTTTGAGCTCGTTTTCGATGGTCAGGCGTTCTTTGGCTTCTTTTTCGTAAGTCTGCTGAACCAGCTCGCTGAAGCCGTGTATGCGTTCGTTGAGCGGATTGAGCAGTTGCTGAAGATGGTCGTGGTTTTGCTCGGTAAAGCGGCGGCTTTTTTCTTCCAGAATAGTGTTGGCGAGGTTTTGGAACTGGTCGCTCAGGTTTTTACGCGCATCTGCCAGCAGGGCCAGTTTTTCTTCGGCAGCCTGACGGTCTTTTTCCGATTGGGTGTTGAGGCGCTCGTTTTGGACTTGAAGTGCGTGGTTTTGCTCCAAAAGGGCGGCGTATTCTTGTTTCAGACGGCCTTTTTCGGCTTCCTGTTGCTGTAAAAGGCTGTTTTTGTCGTCGATATTGGCTTTTTCTTGCGTTAGTTGTGTGGAGAGGCGTTCGTTTTGGACTTGCAGCGCATGGTTTTGCTCCAACAGCGTGTCGTAGTCTTGTTTCAGACGGCCTTTTTCCGTTTCTTGTTGTTGCAAAAGCGTATTTTTATCCGCACTCAATGCCTGTTCTTGAACCAGTTGCGTGTTTAGGCGCTCATTGTTGATTTGCAGGTTTTGCGCGCTTTGCTGCCATTTTGCACATTCGTGTTTTAAAGCTTCGGCTTCGGCCTCGCAATCTTGCAGATAGGCAATCTGTTTTTCGGCTGCGGCAAAGCGGTTTCCCGTCTCCTGCAATTCGTCTTGCAATTCCTGCACGGTATGGCGGCTTTGCGCCAAATCTGCCGCAGTTTGAGCCTGCACCTGTTCGGCAAACTCATGCAGGCGGCGGCTCTCGGCCAATTCTTGCAAAACAATAAAGTGTCGGCTTTGGGCTTGGTAGCGTGTTATCAGCCAAGCAAACAGCGCGCCGATAAAAAATGCGGCCGCGCCGGTCAGGATTAGGGTGTTGTTCATACTGGAAATAGTCAATACGCAGAATGTTTCACTATATCATATATTTGCAGCGCATTTTATGGTCGGATAGGCGCTAGAAACGTGTGTTTTCTTTAAAAGAAGCTATTAAAGGTATTGATTTTGACTAAGTGAAGATTTGGACTGTAAAAAAGATGAATTTGTAACATTTTGAATTTAAAATAATATTTAATTTAGAGTGCAATTTTGCAACAAAAAAGGAGGGATTTTATGGACGCAGCAAGATACGTTTGTAGTGTGTATGTAATTAAGACATCGGTGTCATTGAAAAAGACATCGGTGTCATTTTCAAAACAAAATATAAATTAACCAAAATCTTTATTATATATGTTTTTAGTATTTTATCTTTACGAAAAAGTTGTATTAATTAACGATTAACACGGTATGATTCGTCCTGTCGGCAGCGCAGATGCCGGCGAAAAAATGTGTATGTTGTTAAATAACATTTTGTATCTATGAAAAAGGACTACTTAAAATGGGACATTTAATAACGCTTGCCGCCACTTCTTTAATCGGCATGTCGGGGATACCGGCCTCCGCCCTCGGCGTCGCCTACAATATTGAAACGGTAGTACACAAATAATTCAATTATAAACGAATTGATTACAATACTTCAGA
>NZ_JBQCTZ010000234.1:0-5037 GCF_051963715.1 Neisseria sp. P0001.S005
TCTGAAGTATTGTAATCAATTCGTTTATAATTGAATTATTTGTGTACTACCGTTTCAATATTGTAGGCGACGCCGAGTGCGGAGGCCGGTATCCCCGACATACCGATTAAAGAAGCGACGGCAAGCGTTATTAAATGTGCCATTTTAAGTAGTCCTTTTTCATAGATACAAAATGTTATTTAACAACATACACATTTTTTCGCCGGCATCTGCGCCGCCGACAGGACGAATCATACCGTGTTAATCGTTAATTAATACGACTTTTTCGTAAAGATAAAATGATAAAAATGTACATAATGAAGATTTTAGTTAATTTATATTTTGTTTTGAAAATGACACCGATGTCTTTTTCAATGACACCGATGTCTTAATTACATATACACTACAAACGTATCTTTCTGCGCCCATAAAATCCCTCCTTTTTTGTTGCAAAATTGCACTCTAAATTAAATATATTTTTAAATTCAAAATGTTACAAAATTATATTTTTTGCAAACCAAATATTCATTTAGTCAAAACCAATACCTTTGATAGCTTCTTTTAAAGAAAACACACGTTTCTAGCGCATATCCGACCATAAAATGCGCTGCAAATATATGATATAGTGAAACATTCTGCATATTGACTATTTCCAGCATGAACAACACCCTAATCCTGACCGGTGCGGCCGCATTTTTTATCGGCGCGCTGTTTGCTTGGCTGATAACACGCTACCAAACCCAAAGCCGACACTTTATTGTTTTACAAGAATTGGCCGAAAGCCGCCGCCTGCATGAGTTTGCCGAACAGGTGCAGGCTCAAACTGCGGCGGACTTGGCGCAAAGCCGCCATACCGTGCAGGAATTGCAAGACGAATTGCAGGAGACAGGCAACCGCTTTGCCGCAGCCGAAAAACAGATTGCCTATCTGCAAGATTGCGAGGCCGAAGCCGAAGCTTTAAAACACGAATGTGCAAAATGGCAGCAAAACGCGCAAAATCTGCAAATCAACAATGAACGCCTAAACACGCAACTGGTTCAAGAACAGGCCTTGAGTGCGGATAAAAATACGCTTTTGCAACAACAGGAAGCGGAAAAAGGCCGTCTGAAACAAGAATACGACGCGCTTTTGGAGCAAAACCACGCGCTTCAAGTCCAAAACGAGCGCCTCTCCACACAACTGGCGCAAGAAAAAGCCAATATCGACGACAAAAACAGTCTTTTACAGCAACAGGAAACCGAAAAAGACCGTCTGAAACAAGAATACGCCGCCCTTTTGGAGCAAAACCACGCGCTTCAAGTCCAAAACGAGCGCCTCAATACCCAATCGGAAAAAGATCGTCAGGCCGCCGAAGAAAAGCTGGCGCTGCTGGCAGATGCTCGTAAAAACCTGAGCGACCAGTTCCAAAACCTCGCCAACACTATTTTAGAAGAGAAAAGCCGCCGCTTTACCGAACAAAACCACGACCATCTCCAGCAACTGCTCAATCCGCTCAACGAACGCATCCACGGCTTCAGCGAGCTGGTCCAGCAGACTTATGAAAAAGAAGCCAAAGAACGCCTGACCATCGAAAACGAGCTCAAACGCCTGCAAACCCTCAACACCCAGCTCCACCACGATGCCAAAGCGCTGACCACTGCGCTGACCGGCACGCAAAACAAAACCCAAGGCAACTGGGGTGAGATGATTTTGGAAAGCGTATTGGAAAATTCCGGCCTGCAAAAAGGCCGCGAATACATCGTCCAAGCTTCCAGCGTCCGCCACGAAGCAGACGGCACCCAACGCCGCCTCCAGCCCGATGTCCTCATCAATCTGCCCGACAACAAACAAATCGTCATCGACTCCAAAGTATCGCTGACCGCCTACGTCCGCTATACGCAAAGCACCGGTGTAGAAGCAGAGCGCGAGCTTGCCAACCATGTCGCCAGCATCCGCGCCCACATCAAAAGCTTGGCAGCGAAGGATTACACCGATCTTGAGGGTGTCAAAACGTTGGACTTCGTCTTTATGTTCGTCCCTGTCGAACCGGCCTATCTCCTCGCCCTGCAACATGATCCAAACCTCTTCCAAGAGTGTTTCGACAAACGCATCATGCTGACCGGCCCAAGCACCCTGCTCGCCACCCTGCGCACCGTTGCCAACATCTGGCGCAACGAGCAACAAAACCAAAACGCGCTGGCCATTGCCGAGGCAGGCAGCAAACTCTATGACAAATTTGTTGGCTTTGTCGAAAGCATGGACGGCATCAATAAAGCGCTCGGTCAGGCTCAATCCCAGTTTCAGACGGCCTATGGCCGCTTGGTTTCCGGCAGGGGCAACCTCATCAGCAGCACCGAAAAACTGCGCAAATTGGGCATCAAAGCCGGCAAACAACTGCAACGCGATTTATTAGAAAAAGCCATGTCGGAAAACGAAGACCACGCCTCCTTACCGACCGCACAAGACCAAGAAAATGACTGATAAAACTTAAAACATTGCAAATAAAGGGAATTTAACCAATGAGCAACATCACCATCGTTCTTGCCGCCGATACCGGCTATGCCGAGCAGGTTCATACCCTGATAAAATCCATCTGTACCCACAACACAAATGTCAATTTCTACCTCATGCACAATACCTTCAGGCGGGAATGGATCGACTATACCAACCAAAAGCTCGCAGCCAGCGGCAGCCGTCTGAATGATGTCAAAATCGAGATGGACTTCAGCCAATATCACCGCCTACCCCATATTTCGGATGCCGCATTTTTCCGTCTGATGATGCAACATCTGCCTGTCGACCGCGCCCTGTATCTCGACAGCGATATGGTGGTTACCCAATCCCTACACGATTTGTTCAACCTCGATATGCACGGTTATCCCGTTGCGGCGGTACAAGACTCCTTTCTTGCCCGTACCGAATGGAATCACCCGACCGGCCTGCACACTACGCCCTATTTCAATTCCGGTATGTTGTTGGTCGACCTGGCGCAATGGCGGGAACAGAATATCGCGGCGCAACTGCTGCAAACTGCTACCACCATTGACAAATCCGTTCCCTACGGCGACCAATGCTTTCTAAACACCGTATTTCAAAAAAACTGGCTGCAACTAGAAGAATCTTGGAACTTCCAGACCGGCGCAGTCGAATATTTCCAAAAACGAAACCTCGGCGAAGTATTCCCCAAACCCGACACTGTTCCGCCCGTTATCCACTACACCACACGCGCCAAACCGTGGTTGTGCGATTACGGCGAGATTCCTTTTATCGAAGTCTATTGGCAATACTATTGTGCCGACTGGCCGAAAGCGTAATTTCAGGCAGAGATTTTTATCTATCATCAAAAACAAAAGGCCGTCTGAAATCGTTTCAGACGGCCTTTAAACCATAAAAAAACAGGCAGAACATTCTGCCTGTTTTGTGTTCACACCCGACCGTAAAGCAGGCTTTGCCACCCACCCTCGGTCGGCGTCATCGTTATCCGATTAGATACCGCGCAACAATTCGTTCACGCTGGTTTTCGCACGGGTTTGCGCGTCCACGCGTTTAACGATAACCGCGCAGTAGAGGCTGTGGCTGCCGTCTTTGGAAGGCATGCTGCCGGATACGACAACCGAACCAGCCGGTACGCGGCCTTGATAGATTTCGCCGGTCGTACGGTCAAAGATTTTGGTGGATTGACCGATGAACACGCCCATAGAAATCACGCTGCCTTCTTCGACAATCACGCCTTCAACGATTTCAGAACGCGCGCCGATGAAGCAGTTGTCTTCAATAATGGTCGGGCTGGCTTGCAGGGGCTCGAGTACGCCGCCGATACCGACGCCGCCGCTCAAGTGCACGTTTTTACCGATTTGCGCGCAAGAGCCGACAGTCGCCCACGTATCGACCATCGCACCTTCGTCAACGTATGCGCCGATATTTACATAAGAAGGCATCAACACGACATTTTTCGCCACAAAGCTGCCGCGGCGGGCAACGGCACCCGGAACTGCGCGGAAACCTGCGCTGCGGAATTCATCTTCAGACCAATCGGCAAATTTAGTCGGCACTTTGTCGAAATATTTGTTCACACCGTCGTTGAGGATTTCATTGTCCTGAATGCGGAAAGACAGCAATACGGCTTTTTTCGCCCATTCGTTGACTTTCCATTCGCCCACACCCAAACGCTCGGCAACGCGCAGTTTGCCGGAGTCGAGTTGGCGGATGGTTTCCAAAACCGCTTCACGCACTTCGGGGGTAACGGTATTCGGATTGATTTCGGCACGGTTTTCAAAAGCCGTTTCAATGATGTTTTGCAAAGACATGTTGATTCCTTCAAGAGATCAGGGCCGTCTGAAACCTATTCAGGCCGCCCTATTACAAATATTTAACTCGTTATTTTGCCATGTAAAAGCGATTTCGTCAGCTATTAACATGATTAGCGCCGAGCCTTACACGGCCGGATTTCGGCTAAGCCAAGATTTTCAGACGGCCTGTTCAAGTGAATTGAATAGCATTTATTTTTTAACTAATTTTCCAGCTACGATATGCAAGCTGCCCATTCTGCCGACACGCCGTGTCTATAAATCAATCTTCGCCACCAATCTTTTGCAGAAGATTTTCAGCCACCACGCCGCATTCGATATTCCGCTTTAACGGTTTCGTGTTCAAATCCTTCAAGGCCGTCTGAAAGTCGGCGAAATTCATCAGCTGCGAACCGAAACGGCGCATATGTTCCGTATCCTGCTGACAGTCTATCAGCGCAACGCCCAAATCCGATAAAAACGGGACGGCGCAGGCAAACGCAATCTTTGACGCATCGGGACGCAAGGCAAACATTGACTCGCCATAAAACACGCAGCCGATTTGCACGCCGTAAAACCCGCCTGCCAACTGCATTTCGCCTTGTTCATCCGGCAGCCAGCATTCAAACGAATGCGCATGCCCCTGATGGTGCAGCTTCAAATAGGCCGTCTGAAACGTAGGTTCTATCCACGTTCCGTCCTGTTCCGGACGCGGCACATTGGCGCAATGGGCAATCACTTTTTCAAAACAGCGGTTGACCGTTACCCGATACGGCTTGTGGCGCAAGGTTTT
>NZ_JBQCTZ010000235.1:0-5011 GCF_051963715.1 Neisseria sp. P0001.S005
AGGAGTGATTGGAGGAGAAAACAGCTGAAAACCCTTGTTTGGATTTCGGCTGTTGGAAGGAAAGGAATTTTGCAAAGATCTCAGGCCGTCTGAAACCAATTGGTTTCAGACGGCCTTTAGTCTATCTATCCCTATTGCCAAATTACAATAAGGTCAACAAACAAGATTTATTTTTCATTCAAAATCTTACCGACAATCTCGCCCACATCTTTCGACAAGCCTTCTTGTGCATTGATGCGTTGCAATTCTTTGGTCATGACGGCTTTGCGGTTGGCTTCCAATTTGTTGCAGATGTTAAAAGCCTGTACCAGTCGGGCGGCAACCTGCGGGTTAAAGCGGTCGATTTCCATCACTTTATCGGCTACGAAGCGGTAGCCGCTGCCATCTTCTGCATGGAAGTGCGGAATATTGCGGCTGAAGCTGATCAACAAAGAACGGGCCTTATTCGGGTTTTCGATGCTGAATTTAGGATGATTCAAGGCCATCTGAACTTGCTGCAAAGTATCTTTGCGGCGGCTTGAAGCAATCAGGGTAAAGTATTTGTCCATTACTAAAGCATCATCTGCGAATTTATCGGCAAATTGCGTCAACAAACGATTGCGGATTTCGCTTTCATTGCTGTTGAGTGCGGATAAGATACCCCATTCGTGGGTCATGTTTTGCGCCATTGCTTCGTAATTCTCCGCAACGTGTTCGATATGCGCAGCGTCAGCACGAAGGATAAATGCCCTGCAAGCATTGCGTAAAGTACGCCAGCCAGCCAATTCCGGGCTGTATTCATAACGAACAGCGGCATCGGCTTGGTTTTCTTGCTCGGCAGCTTGACGGTTCAGCTCGCGCCATTGAGGCAGGAACTTGACGGCAACAGCATTGAGCAAGGCTTCCCGCGCTTGATGAACCTGAATCGGGTCAATATTTTCTTCTTCCGCCCATACATCGGTTTCAGACGGCATTTGCAGCAAAATTGCACGGAATGCCGGATCAAAGCCACCGGAAACCACCAAAGCCAAAGCATCCATCAATGCTTTGTGTTCCGGTAAAGGACGGCCTTCCGCCAATGCCTGACGGTTGGCATTAATGGCGCGATGGTACAGGGTTTGAGCAGCCTCCCAACGGGCAAACTCATTTTCATCTGCCGCCAGCAAAGTGGCCAACTCTTGCTCGCTGTACGGATAGTTCAGGGTAACCGGTGCAGAGAAATCTCGCAGCAGAGACGGGATAACCGGCTCATTGACGCCGCCCAACACAAAAGTCTGCTCGGCTTCAGTCAATACCAAAACTGCCTCTTTCACCCGTTTGCCTTGATATTCAAACTCAACCGCTTCTCCTTTCTCATTCAGCAAACCGGTTTTGACCGGAATCATCATCGGCTGTTTGTCCGCCATATCGGGCGTAGCCGGAATGGTTTGTTTGATGATCAATTCAAACGCACCATCTTTCAGACAGCCTTGAGCATCTAAAACCGGCGTACCGGCTTGGCTATACCACAAAGCGAACTGATCAAGATTGATGCCGTTTGCGTCTGCCATTGCGGCACGAAAATCATCACAAGTCACAGCCTGACCGTCGTGGCGTTGGAAATACAACTTCATGCCTTTTTGGAAGCCCTCTTCTCCGAGCAAGGTGTGATACATACGCACTACTTCTGCACCTTTTTCATAGACGGTCATGGTGTAGAAGTTGTTCATCTCTTCATAGCTGGCCGGGCGGACAGGATGCGCAGTCGGGCCCGCATCTTCTGGGAATTGGAACAAGCGCAGCATGCGGACATTGTCAATACGGCGCACCACGCGGCTGGCTCGGTCGCCAGAAAACTCTTGATCGCGGAAAACGGTCAAACCTTCTTTCAGCGACAATTGGAACCAATCGCGGCAGGTCACGCGGTTGCCCGTCCAGTTGTGGAAATATTCGTGGCCGACAACAGATTCGATGCCTTCAAAGTCAGTATCGGTCGCGGTACGGCTGTTGGCCAGCACGAACTTGGTATTGAAAATATTCAAACCTTTGTTTTCCATCGCGCCCATATTGAAATCGCCCACGGCAACGACCATGAAAATATCCAAGTCGTATTCCAAACCGAAGCGTGTCTCGTCCCATTTCATCGCATTTTTCAACGATTCCACCGCAAAACCGACTTTAGGTTTGTCTGTCTCCGTGGTGTAGAACTCGATTTTGACCTTACGGCCGCTCATGGTCGTAAAATAATCTTCCGTTACCGCCAAATCGCCTGCTACCAAAGCAAAGAGATAGCTCGGTTTAGCAAACGGGTCTTCCCATTTCACCCAATGACGGCCGTCTGAAAACTCGCCGCTATCGATTTTATTGCCGTTAGACAGCAACACCGGATAGCGTTTTTTGTCTGCAACGATGGTGGTGGTAAATTTAGACATGACATCCGGACGGTCGATGTAGAACGTAATTTTGCGGAAACCTTCCGGTTCGCATTGGGTGAACAGGTTGCCGCCGGAAGCATACAGACCCATCAAAGATTTGTTCTCAGCCGGCAGAATTTCGGTTTCCACTTCCAGTGTGAAGTTTTCAGACGGCACGCCGGCAATCGTCAGTTTTTCGTCTTCCAACACATAATCCACAGCCTGGCCGTTTACTTTCACAGACAGCAGTTTTGCCGAACCATCCAATACCAATGGCTCCCCTGCTCTTTCAGGTTGAACAGTCAGACTGGATTTGACGATGGTTTGCGGTTCTAAAATATCGAAATGCAGGTCGGTTTTCAGAATACGGTAAGCTGGCGCGGCGTAGTCTTTCAAATAATGGATGGTTTTGCTCATTTGTTCTCTTTCAGAGTCATGCGGTAAATAGATGAAGCATATCGTTTCAGATAGCTTCAATTCAAGTGTTTTCAGAAAAAAAGGCCGTCTGAAACCTAAAATTTCAGACGGCCTCCCTATTCAGGCAGCAAATTTAGTTGCCTGTCATTGCCAACTTACCACTGATACAGTGCACCGGCACCGACACCGACATGACCGTCGGTATTGGCCGAGAAGTTGCCTTTGACAATCCAGTTGCCGCCGTCGCTCATCGCAGACACGCCGATGGCCATGGCAGACTGACCGCCGTAGTAGCCGCTGCCGACACCGATACCGGTCGCACCCGGACGGGTTACTTGCGGAATCGAGCCTTGGGCAATCGCACCGGCCACACCCGCGTAGGCTTTCTTACCTACTTGGTTGATGTTGTTCTGCAACTCGGTACCCAAACCAATCAACTGGTTCACGTTTGCCGCATCTGTACCGTCTTTACCCGGAGCTACATTGGTAATGCGTTGGCCGCCGTTATTCAGACCGACAGGAGACAGTTTGACTTGGTTGTTCGGATTGTTTTCAGTCGGTGCAGCGATGGTTACGCCATCGTTGTTGACCACGGTATTGCCTGCGGTTAGACCGTCTTTGTTCAACGCAACTTTATCGCCGACTTTCACGCCGTCGTTATTCATCACAGTATCACCTGCTTTGAAGGTATCGGCATTCACTGTCTTCACGCTAATCTCGTCAGCCAACTTCAGTTGAGCGCCACCGGCTACGGTTTCGCTGATGATGTTGCTGTCGCCTTTAACGTTGATGGTGTCGCCCAACGCGTAGTTGTTGTTGCCGGTCGTACCGCCGAAGTTAATGCCTTTGGCAATCGTCGCAGCATTGTTGGCTACGTTTTGGTTGGTTGCGTACAACTGGCTGCCGTTGACGGCATCTTTGCTGTTGGCATTGATGTCGCCATCCGCTACGTTGGTTACTTTGTTGCCTGCATTGTCCAAGCCGTCTTTAGTCAGGTTTACCTTGCCTGCTTTCAAGCCGTCTTTGTTCAATGCAACATCGTCGCCTACTTTCACACCGTCGTTGTTAACGGTGGTGTCGCCGGCTTTCACGCTGTCAACATCCAAGTCTTTATCGGTTGCCACCTCGTAAACAGTTTGACCCTTGTCGCCTGTTTTCTGAGTGACAACGATGTTCTTACCTTGAACGACTTCGGTCTTAGACACAGCCGCAGCTTGTTTCAGTTGAGAAACATTGACTGCATCGGTGTCATCCGTACCGGCTGCAACGTTGGTAATCTTATTGCCGCCATTGTCCAAGCCGTCTTTAGTCAGGTTTACCTTGCCTGCTTTCAAGCCGTCTTTGTTCAATGCAACATCATCGCCAACTTTCACACCGTCATTATTCATCACGGTATCGCCTGCGGTAACACTGTCTACTTTCAAGTTTTTATCGGTAGCCACTTTGTAAATGGTTTGGCCATTGGCGCCGACATCCTGAGTAACAACAATGTTATCGCCTTGAACGACTTCAGTCTTAGCCGCAGCCGCAGCTTTGTTCAACTGAGCAACATTCACCGCATCAGTATCATCGGTACCAGCCGCAACATTGGTAATCTTGTTGCCGCCGTTGTTCAAGCCAGCTTTAGTCAGGTTGACATCACCAACTTTCACGCCGTCAGTATTGACTGTGGTGTCACCGGCTTTCACGCTGTCAACTGCCAAGTCTTTAGCCAATTTGACTTCCAACTTATCAGAGCCATTCGCTACAACGCCGATATTGCCGTCTGAAAGTTTGGCTGCATCGGTTTGACCGCCAACAATATTCAGCTTCGTACCCGGTTTGCGTTCAACGTCTTTGCCACTGTCGCCGCCGAAAGTCAAAGGCAGATTGGCAGTTGCATTAACGGCTTTGATTGCATCGTGGATATTGTTCTCACCAGTACCGCCAATATCGGTCATGCTGATGTTGCCGCCATTATTGGCTGCATTACCACCCAATACATTCACCAACTGATCTTGGGCCGCATTCAACTGCTCTTCAGTCGCCGCACGTTTGCCTTGGGCAAAGTCGCTGCCGCCCAAAGTCGTATTGCTCAAGCCGCTGACTTCGCCTTTATCACCATCGATTTTTACCGGAGCCGCTTGACCGACATTCAATACATCGGCCAGTTTCAGCTGTGCACCACCGGCTACGGTTTCGCTGATGATGTTGCTGTCGCCTTTGACATTGATGGTGTCGCC
>NZ_JBQCTZ010000236.1:0-4997 GCF_051963715.1 Neisseria sp. P0001.S005
TTGGGCGTTTTGCGGCATATCCTCAATAGTTAAAGCCGTTGGTTTATCAATATCCGCCGCGTATTGATCGCGTTCATTCCTTTCATCTAAAGACATCATATTTGGATCTTTTTCGATAAGGTCACGGGTTTTTTGGTACATTTCATACATTTCATCTAAATTGCGTCTAATTTCTCTCAACTGATCATCTAAATTGCGTCTAATTTCTCTCAACTGATCATCTAAATTGCGTCTAATTTCTCTCAACTGATCATCTAAATTGTGTCTAATTTCTCTCAACCGACCCAGCGGGCTGGTTTCGTATAGAGCGGGGGAGCTTGTCAGTTTTTGAAATAATTCTCCAGTCTCCTCGATGAGTGGAAATCCCCTATCTCGAATCAGTAAGTCTATGTCGGACTTCTTCTGTTCGGCCTTTTTCTCTTTCAATCTAGAAAAATCCTTATCCGTAATATTGGTAAACGGCAGCTCTTCAGTCCCGGTATATTTAAGGGGAACAGTTCTGCCTATACCTTCGGGATCAATAGCTGTCTTAAACTCGGCATTTACCGTATCTACCATCATTTTTAAAGCGTCTTGGGAAGATGAACCGCCGATAAAGTCGAAATTGTCGTCTTTGGGCGTGATTCTGAGGTTGCGAATTTCGCGGCTGCCGTCCGGACGGACGAAGAATTGGAGTTTATCGATGTCGGCTTTGGTAACTGTTACCTGCGTCGAGCCGAAGATAAAGGCACGCTCTGTGTAGTCGGAGGAGGCCATGTCTTGAAAATATTGGGAAATAGGGACGGTAAAACCGTTTTCAGAATCCGGTAATCTTTTAACCCTCGCAGCATCGTCTTTATGATAAATTAAATCAACAATTTCTGTAAAAGAATACGGCTGTAGCTTAGCAGGCAGATTTTTTTCTGTGAAAAACTTTTCAAACATCTGAAAATCTACTGCTGAAGCATATCTTCCAGCTCCATTTTGCATATAACTGGTTGCGTCAATATTTATTGGCATACGATTAGCATCGGTGGCCGCTGATTGCATATCTTCACGACGAGGCGGTACGGATGTATTCCATAAATAATGCGATAAAACTCTATCTATGGTTACTTCTGATACACTTAATGATTGTTGCTGATTCTCCATCAACTTACTCCTTAGTTAGATTAAATCTCATATACAATAGAAGGTAACCATAATATATCACCACAGTTATTCATCATCAGTATAGTTGGAAATTTTGATTGATAAGTTTTTTTCTCATCTTTTCCCCAATCAGTTTGATTCATTGGAACAACATCCCTAAAATCAAAATAGAAATTTCCAATGCCATAATCCTGAATATTAACTCCTTTTGGAATATTATTTTCAGGGAAAACAGAAGATAGCTCAAAATAACCACTCCACTCCTTACCCTCTATGACTGGAGCTGCCATCTTTTTATCTAACACTCGACAACAATCAGAACCGTAAACAGACGCACCTTCCTTACCCATCCACCTATCAATCAAAGAAAACTTCTTATTTCCATGTTCTGATAAATATCTTTCCAAATCTTTAGTCTGCTTGATTTCTTTGTCTAAATATTGCTCAAGAAATTTGAAGTCAGCCGGTCTTTTTTCTGCTAAAAATTGTTTATCCCATTGATCATTAGAATATCCCTTTGTAGAAAACCAGATGCTACAGGCTTTTTCTGCCTGATATGCTCTGCACTGTCCTCCTGTAAAACTGATTTCTCCCTGAAGTGTAGTCGAATCTGTCCGAAAGGCTTCAGCCTCCCCCAACAACCTACCTGCAAAACTGACCATTGCTTTCCTGTGTAATTCTGCGGGCGTGTAAAACTTTCTATCCCGCCAGCAATAGCCTGCTCGGAGTTTTTCCCTGTATTCCTGTTCCGAAACCCCTTCAGGCTTGGGATCTTTGGCAATCAGTTCTTTCCAGTATTGGTATTTGTCGGGCGCGGTATATTCATATATACCGAAGCCTGCTGCCGCCAAGGCAGCGATTGCCAGTAGGTATTTGTAGACTTTATTCATTTGCTTGCCTTTAATTAATAATCAAGGTCGTCTGAAACTTTTCAGACGACCTTTTATCGTTCAAGCTAGGCTTTACTCAACCGTTACCGATTTAGCCAAGTTGCGCGGTTTGTCCACGTCTGTACCGCGTGCGAGGGCGGCGTGGTAAGACAGGAGCTGCACGGGGATGGTGTGCACAATCGGCGAGAGTACGCCGACGTGGCGTGGGGCACGGATAACGTGCACGCCTTCGGTGGCGTTGAAGTTGCTGTCGAGGTCGGCGAAAACGAACAGTTCGCCGCCGCGTGCGCCGACTTCCTGCATATTGGCTTTCACTTTGTCCAACAGGCTGTCGTTCGGGGCAATCACGACAACAGGCATGTTCTCATCCACCAAGGCCAACGGGCCGTGTTTCAACTCACCCGCAGGATACGCTTCGGCGTGGATATAGGTAATCTCTTTCAGCTTCAATGCACCTTCAAGGGCGATTGGGAAGTGGATGCCGCGACCCAAGAAGAGTGCGCTGGTTTCCTTGGCAAATTTTTGCGCCCAAGCGGCGATTTGCGGCTCCAGATTGAGAGCGTGCTGAATGCTGCCCGGCAGTTGGCGCAATTCTTCAACGTATTCACGCGCTTGTTCGTCAGAAACCAGGCCGCGCTGTTTGCCCAAGGTAACGGCCAGGCCGAACAGGACAACCAGTTGGGTCGTGAACGCTTTGGTAGAAGCGACGCCGATTTCTGCGCCGGCGCGTGTGTACAGTACCAATTCGCTTTCACGCGGCAGGGCGGATTCCATCACGTTACAAATAGACAGGCTGTGTTTGTGTCCCAAGGATTGCGCGTATTTCAGGGCTTCCATGGTATCCAAGGTTTCGCCGGATTGGGAAATGGTGATGACCAGTTGTTTCGGATCGGCAATCACGTCGCGGTAGCGGTATTCGCTGGCGATTTCCACGTCGGTCGGCACTTTGGCGATGGATTCGAGCCAGTATTTGGCGGTCAGCGCGGCATAGTAGGACGTACCGCAGGCAAGGATTTTGATGCTGTGGATGTCGTCGAATACTTCGCGTGCATTCGCGCCGAAGTTTTCAGGTTCAAAACCGCCGTCCAAGAAGACTTCGGCAGTATCGGCGATGGCGCGGGGTTGTTCGTGGATTTCTTTTTGCATGAAGTGGCTGTATGGGCCCAACTCCAAAGAAGCCAAAGATAATTCGGACACTTTAATCGCGCGTTCGGTTTGCGCACCGGTTTTGTCGAGCAGTTTTTCGATGCCGTTTGCGTTCAGCAGGGCGATGTCACCGTCTTCCAAATAAGCGATGCGGCGGGTAAAGGCGATCACGGCGGATACGTCGGAAGCGATGAAGGTTTCTTGGTCGCCCAAGGCCACCAACAGCGGGCAGCCCATGCGCGCAACAACCATTTGTTCAGGGTTGTCTTGTGCGATAACGGCGATAGCGTACGCACCGTGGAAACGGGCAGTCGCAGCTTGAACGGCTTCAAACAGTTTGCCGCCGTTTTGTGTGTATTCGTGGTTGACGCTGTGGGCGATGACTTCGGTATCGGTTTGCGATTCGAAGGTGTAACCCAACGCTTTCAAGCGTTCGCGTTCGGCTTCAAAGTTTTCGATGATGCCGTTGTGGACAACCGCGATCATGCCGCCGGAAATGTGGGGGTGGGCGTTAGGCTCGGTTACGCCGCCGTGGGTTGCCCAACGGGTATGGCCGATGCCGATATGGCCGAACACGCCATTTTCACGTGCTGCATCTTCCATCAGCTGAACACGGCCGACACGGCGGACGCGTTTGATTTTGCCGTCTGTATTTACGGCGATACCCGACGAATCGTAGCCTCGGTATTCAAGGCGTTTGAGACCGTCGGTCAGAAAATCGACTACATTGTGATTGGCGCGAATAGCACCTACGATACCGCACATATAAGTTCCTTAGTATCAAAAGTTTGAGAAAATGACTGCTGCTCCGGCTCCCGAAAGCGGCAGTCGGAAAATGCCGTTTTCTATTCATTGAAATGGCAAATCTGAGTTTCAGACGGCCTGTTGTTTCTCAAGGCCGTCTGAAAACAAACTAAAAGATCAACCTTACTTCTTATCGCCTTTTTCCGGACGCACCCAGCCTTCGATGACGGTTTGGCGCGAACGGGCGAGAACGAGTTTGCCGTCTTCGCAGTTGCGGGTAATCGCACTGCCCGCGCCTGTCGTCACTTTGTTGCCTAGGGTAACGGGGGCAACCAGTACGCAGTTTGAACCGATGCGCACTTCGTCGCCGATGACGGTTTTGTGTTTGTTCACGCCGTCGTAGTTGGCAATAATCGTGCCGGCGCCGAAGTTGGTTTTGCTGCCGATCTCGGCATCACCGATGTAGGTAAGGTGGTTGGCTTTGGTGCCGTTGCCGATGGTGGCGTTTTTGACTTCGACGAAGTTACCGATGTGTACGTCGTCGGCCAGTTTGGCTTGCGGACGCAAACGGGCGTATGGGCCAATTTGGTTGTTTTCGCCGACTTCGCAACCTTCAAAATGGGAGAATGGGGCGATTTTGGTGTTGGCACCGATTTTGGCGTTTTTGATCACGCAGTTAGCACCGATTTCGACGTTGTCGCCGAGTTCGACTTCGCCTTCGATGACGACGTTGACATCAATCACGACATCTTGTCCGTGTTTCAGACGGCCTCGTAAATCAAAACGCGCCGGATCGCGCAGGGTTACGCCTGCTTTGAGCAATTCTTGCGCCTGTTCGGTTTGGAAGATACGCTCGAGTTCGGCCAGTTGGAGTTTGTTGTTCACGCCGGCGGCCAGATGGGAGGCACGGACTTGGACGGGATGAACTTTGATGCCGTCGGCAACGGCTTTGGCGATGAGGTCGGTCAGGTAGTATTCGCCTTGGGCATTGTTGCTAGAAAGGCTGTTCAACCAAGCTTCGAGTTTGGCGTTAGGCAGAACCAAAATGCCGGTATTGATTTCTTTCACGGCTTTTTGGGCGGCATC
>NZ_JBQCTZ010000237.1:0-4974 GCF_051963715.1 Neisseria sp. P0001.S005
TCAAAAAAACTGAGCGAAAAAAAGCGCGATATGTTGGCGCAGATGATTAAGGAACAGGCGGTTGCGTGGAGCATTGCCTTTGCCGATCCCGACGAAATCTTGAGACTGAACATCCTGCACGCAACCATGGCCGCGATGAAGCGCGCAGTCGAGGGGCTATCGGTCATGCCTGACAAAGTATGGATAGACGGCAACCGTGTACCGAAAGATTTGAATGTTCCTGCCGAAGCAGTGGTCAAAGGCGACAGCAAAATTATTGAAATCTCCGCTGCTTCGGTTTTGGCCAAAACCGCGCGTGATGCAGAAATGTATGAATTGGCGAAACGCTATCCGCAATACGAGTTTGACCGCCACAAAGGCTACGGCACGGCGCAACATTTGGCCGCATTGAAACAATACGGCGTATTGCCGGAACACCGCCGCGATTTCGCACCGGTCAAAACCTTATTGGCACAAGGCAATCTGTTTGAAGAATGAAAGCATAGCAAAAGGCCGTCTGAAAGATTTCAGACGGCCTTGTTTTTGGAAAAGTATTATTTCAACGCAGCCAAACACTCTTTAATCAATTCAGGGCCGCGATAAATCAAACCGCTGTACACCTGAACCGCACTGGCACCCAAGCGGATCTTTTCTGCCGCGTCCGCGCCGTTCATAATGCCGCCGACGCCGATAATCGGCAGTTTGCTGTCAATGCGTTCCGCCAAAAGTTTCAACACCTGATTGCTTTTCTCGAGTACGGGCAAGCCGCTCAAGCCGCCTTGTTCGCCTGCGAGCGGATGGCTGCCCAAGCTTGATTTGTCGATGGTCGTGTTGGTGGCGATGATGCCGTCCATTTCCACGGATTTAACCACATGGGCGATGTCGTCAATTTGCGCTTCGTCCAAATCAGGCGCGATTTTGACCGCCAGCGGTACATATTTGCCATGCGCGGCCGCCAGTTGCGCCTGTTTGTTTTTCAAGGCTTCCAACAATGCGCTCAACTCGTCGCCGCCTTGCAAGGCGCGCAGGTTTTTCGTATTGGGGGAGGAAATATTGACCGTGATGTAGCTCGCGTGGGCGTAGGCTTTTTCCAAACAAATCAGATAATCGTCGGCCGCGTTTTCAATCGGCGTAACGGCATTTTTGCCGATGTTGATGCCCAAAATGCCTTTAAAGCGGCTGTTTTCAATGTTGCGGATCATCGCGTCGATGCCGTGGTTGTTGAAACCCATGCGGTTGATGATGCCTTGGTGTTCGGGAACGCGGAAAAGGCGCGGCTGCGGATTACCCGGCTGCGGCTTGGGCGTTACCGTGCCGATTTCGACAAAGCCGAAACCCAAAGCGGCAAACGCATCGATACACTCGCCGTTTTTGTCCAAACCTGCCGCCAAACCGACCGGATTGGGCAGCTGCAAACCCATCAGCTCGGTTGGTCGGGTGTGGCTGTCCACCTTGGGCAGCAGGCCGAGTTTTTCGATAGAACGCAAACTGTTGAGCGTGAAATAATGGGCCTTTTCTGCATCGAAGCGGAACAGGATGGGACGGACGAGTGAATACATGGCGGCGGCTTTCTGAATGGTTGATGAATTTGGCGTTATTTTACCTGAAACCGTCAAACTGCCCCAAACGTCTGTATCGATATGATTTTATTGTTTGGCGTCAAATGAAAATAAATAGGGCTTTTGCGTGTAGTCGGATAGTTCATTAAAATGGTAAAAGAGAGGCTTTTCAGACGGCCTGATGGATGTATCAAAAGGCCGTCTGAAAAGTTTTGATTTGATTGTTTACCTGATACAGGAAGATTTTTATGAAACAGGCGGTTGATCCTTATGCGAGTTTCCGTGAGCTGACGCTGCGGGGGATGATACTCGGCGCGTTGATTACGGTGATTTTTACGGCATCCAATGTGTATTTGGGCTTGAAGGTGGGCCTGACTTTTGCGTCTTCGATTCCGGCTGCGGTGATTTCGATGGCGGTTTTGAAGTTTTTTAAAGGCAGCAATATTCTGGAAAATAATATGGTGCAGACTCAGGCTTCGGCTGCGGGTACGCTCTCCAGTATTATTTTTATTCTGCCGGGTTTGCTGATGGCCGGTTATTGGGCGGGCTTTCCGTTTTGGCAGACTACGCTGCTGTGTATGTCCGGCGGTATTTTGGGTGTGATTTTCACTGTGCCTTTGCGTTATGCGATGGTGGTGAAGAGCGATTTGCCTTATCCGGAAGGTGTGGCAGCGGCCGAGATTTTAAAGGTCGGCGACCATGATGCGGACCAACAGGAAGGCGGCAGCGGTATCAAGGAATTGGTGTCGGGCGGCGCTCTGGCGGGTTTGATGAGCTTCTGCGCAAGCGGTTTGCGCGTGGTGGCGGACAGCGCGAGCTTTTGGTTTAAAGGCGGCGCGTCGGTGTTCCAAGTGCCGATGGGCTTTTCTTTGGCCTTGCTGGGCGCGGGCTATTTGGTCGGTCTGACCGGCGGTATCGCGATTTTGCTGGGTATTTCGATTGCATGGGGTGTGGCCGTACCTTATCTGTCGGCGCATATTCCGCAACCTGCCGATATGGAGATGATTCCTTTTGCGATGTCTTTGTGGAAGGAAAAGGTCCGTTTTATCGGCGCGGGTACGATCGGTATTGCGGCTATTTGGACGCTGTTGACTTTGATGAAACCGATGGTCGAGGGTATGCGCCTGTCTTTCCGCAATTTCGGCGGTGCGCAGATGACCGAACGCACGGAACAGGATTTGTCGCCTAAGGCTATGATTGCCTGGGTGTTGGCGATGATGCTGGTGTTGGGCGTGTCTTTCTTCCACTTTATCGGCGACTCGCATATTTCCGGCGGTTTGGCTTGGCTGTTGGTGGTTGTATGTACGCTGCTGGCTTCGATTATCGGCTTTTTGGTGGCCGCGGCCTGCGGTTATATGGCCGGTTTGGTCGGTTCGTCTTCCAGCCCGATTTCGGGTGTGGGCATCGTCTCTATCGTTATCATTTCGCTGGTGTTGCTGCTGGTCGGCGAATCAGGTGGCTTGATGGCGGACGAGGCAAACCGCAAATTCCTGCTGGCATTGACGCTGTTTTGCGGCGCGTCTGTGATTTGTGTGGCTTCGATTTCCAATGATAACCTGCAGGATTTGAAAACGGGTTATCTGGTAAAAGCGACGCCTTGGAAACAGCAGGTTGCGCTGATTGTCGGCTGCGTTGTCGGTGCCGTGGTGATTTCGCCTGTGTTGGAGCTTTTGTATGAAGCCTACGGCTTTACCGGCGCGATGCCGCGTGAAGGCATGGATGCGGCCCAAGCCCTTGCCGCCCCTCAGGCAACTTTGATGACCACCATCGCCCAAGGTATTTTCTCGCACAATCTGCAATGGGATTATATTTTCACCGGCGTGGGCATCGGCGTGGCGTTGATTGCGGTCGATTTCACATTGCGCAAATCCTCCGGCGGCAAGCGTGCTTTGCCGGTGTTGGCCGTGGGCATGGGTATTTACCTGCCGCCGTCTGTGAATATGCCGATTGTGATTGGTGCGGTATTGGCGGCGGTGTTGAAATCCGTCATCGCCCGCCGTCAAGAAAACCGTGAAGGCCGTCTGAAAAATGCGGAACGTATCGGTACGCTGTTCTCTGCCGGTTTGATTGTCGGCGAGAGCCTGATCGGTGTGATTATGGCGTTTATCATCGCCTTCTCGGTAACCAACGGCGGTTCGGATGCGCCTTTGGCCCTGAACCTGGAAAACTGGGATACGGCCGCCAAATGGCTGGGCTTGGCGTTTTTTGTTTTTGGTATGTTCGTGTTTGCACGCCGCGTGTTGAAAGCAGGACGTTAAGTTTGTAGGTTGAGAAAAGGCCGTCTGAAACCCAAAAAATTGGGGTTTCAGACGGCCTTTTTAGTGGAAATTTGTTTGGAATGATTTTAGGAAGTTTGGGTATAATTATCGCGGGGCTGGTAGCAAAAAAGCCCCATTGCAGTGGGGCTTTGTGCTGAAACCGCCCTAGAAAGGATGGTTTCAATCATGAAACATACCACTCGCACGGGTCGTTCATGGCTGAGACTGCGGACAGTCGTTAGGATTATCTTAACCCTGTTCCTGCTCTTAGTCAATTAAACGGCTGAAAACAAAAAACTGTTTTTCAGTTTCCGCCTGTTTGTCATGAACGGGCGGTTTTTTATTGTTTAACGCTGATTCAAACAATCCGCAATCGCTTTGGCAATTTTGGCACTGGCGCCTTGGTGTTGCGAAATGAATTGCTCGGTGTGGCTGATCAGCTGTTGGCGCAGTGTTTCGTCATCGAGGTATTGGCGCGTGGTTCTGTACCAGGCTTCGGCGGTTTCGACGCGGACGGCGGCTTTGGCTTCGACTGCACCTTTGCAGGCTTGGGCGAAGTTGTAGTTGGAGTAGCCGAAGAGGGTGGGGACGCGGCAGGAGATGGGTTCGATGATGTTTTGGCAGCCGGCATCGACGAGGCTGCCGCCGACGAAGGCGATGTCTGCGCTGAGGTAGTAGGCGGCAAGCTCGCCCATGCTGTCGCCTATCCAAACCTGTGTATCGGGGGAAACGGGTTGTCCGTCGCTGCGTTTTTGCACGGTATAACCAAGCGATTTGGCGGTATCATAGGCCGTCTGAAAGTTTTCAGGGTGGCGCGGTACGATGACCAGCAAGGCATTGCCGCGGTAGCCCTGCCATGCTTTGAGGAGCAGCTCGGCTTCGTCTGTACCTTTGTACACGCGCGTGCTGGCGCAGACGACGACGGCTCGTGCGCCGATGCGTTCTTTAAAGGCGACGGCAAGCGGGCGCGAGTCATCTGGGGGCGCGATGTCGTATTTGGTGTTGCCGCAGACGTGGACGTTGGACGCGCCGATGAGGTGCAGGCGCTCGGCATCGGCGGCGGTTTGGGCAAAGCAGCCGGAGAGGCTCTGCATGGCAGGCTCGACCAGCTTGCGGATTTTGAGGTAGCCGCGTTGGGATTTTTCGGAGAGGCGCGCGTTGGCCAAAAAGAGGGGAAT
>NZ_JBQCTZ010000238.1:0-4916 GCF_051963715.1 Neisseria sp. P0001.S005
CCGCTGTGCCTTTGCCGCCTTCACGAAATGTTGCCTGCCGGGCAGTTTGCGCAATGGATTGCGCCTTTGACCGTGGGTGAAGAAAACGGCGTGTGGGTGGTGTATGGTAAAAACCAATTTGCCTGCAATATGCTTAAAAGCCAGTTTGCCGCCAAAATTGATGCCGTGCGTGCCGAATTGGTGCCTCAGCAGGCTGCTTTCGCGTTTAAGCCGGGCGTAGGTACGCATTATGAAATGGCGGCTCAGACTGTTGCGCCGGTGCAAGTGCAAGAGGTCATTGAAGTTGAAGAGTGTGTAGAGCCTGTTCAAATGCCTTTGCAAACTGCTGCGCCAATGGAAGAAAATAGGCCGTCTGAAACGGTTTCCAAACCTGCAGCTGCCATGACGGCTGCCGAGATTTTGGCGCAACGCATGAAAAACCTGCCGCATGAGCCTCAAGTGCAAACTACTGCTCCGGCTGAATCTAAAGCAGTTGCCAAAGCCAAAACCGACGCGCAACACGATGCGGAAGAAGCACGCTACGAACAGACCAATCTGTCGCGCGACTATACATTTGAAACTTTGGTGGAAGGTAAGGGCAACCGCCTTGCCGCCGCTGCCGCCCAAGCGATTGCTGAAAATCCGGGGCAGGGCTACAACCCGTTTTTCTTATACGGCAGTACCGGTTTGGGTAAAACCCACTTGGTGCAAGCCATCGGCAATGAATTGCTGAAAAACCGTCCTGATGCCAAAGTGCGTTATATGCACTCGGACGACTATATCCGCAGCTTTATGAAGGCTGTACGCAACAACACTTATGATGTGTTCAAGCAACAATACAAACAATATGACCTGCTGATTATCGACGATATTCAGTTCATTAAAGGCAAAGACCGTACGATGGAAGAATTTTTCTATCTGTACAACCATTTCCATAACGAGAAAAAACAGCTCATCCTCACTTGCGACGTGTTACCTGCCAAAATTGAAGGCATGGACGACCGGCTCAAATCGCGCTTTTCATGGGGTTTGACTTTAGAACTCGAGCCACCCGAGCTGGAAATGCGCGTGGCGATTTTGCAGAAAAAGGCAGAAGCGGCAGGCATCAGCATTGAAGACGAAGCCGCATTGTTTGTTGCCAACCTGATTCGTTCCAACGTGCGCGAACTGGAAGGCGCGTTCAACCGTGTCAGTGCCAGCAGCCGTTTTATGAACCGTCCTGTCATCGACATGGATTTGGCGCGCACGGCTTTGCAGGATATTATTGCCGAGAAACACAAAGTCATTACCGCCGACATCATCATCGATGCGACAGCCAAATACTACCGTATTAAAATCAGCGATATATTAGGCAAAAAACGCACGCGCAATATTGCCCGTCCGCGCCAAGTTGCCATGAGCCTGACCAAAGAGCTGACCACGCTCAGCCTGCCTTCTATCGGTGATGCCTTTGGCGGTCGCGATCACACGACCGTGATGCACGGTGTCAAAGCGGTGGCAAAACTGCGCGAAGAAGATCCCGAATTGGCGCAAGACTACGAAAAACTGCTGATTTTGATTCAGAACTGACCCAATGCAATATTCAGACGGCCTGATGTCAATGTGAGGCCGTCTGAATACAAAAAATATTTTAAAATACCCAAATCAACCGATTTCAAATTCAAAGGAATGGAACATGCTGATTTTACAAGCCGATCGCGACAGTCTGCTCAAGCCGTTGCAAGCCGTTACCGGTATTGTCGAACGTCGCCATACTCTGCCGATTTTGTCTAATGTGTTGCTGGAAAGCAAAGACGGACAAACCAAACTTTTGGCAACCGACTTGGAAATCCAAATCAATACCGCCGGCCCTGAAAGTCAGGCAGGCGATTTCCGTATTACGACCAACGCTAAAAAATTCCAAGACATCCTGCGTGCCCTGCCTGACAGTGCGCTGGTGTCACTGGATTGGGCGGACAACCGTTTGACTCTGCGCGCGGGAAAATCCCGTTTTGCCCTGCAAACCTTGCCGGCTGAAGACTTTCCGTTGATGAGCGTCGGCAGCGACGTCAGTGCGACTTTCTCACTGACTCAAGAAACCTTCAAAACCATGCTTTCGCAAGTGCAATACAGCATGGCAGTTCAAGATATCCGCTATTACCTCAACGGTTTGCTGATGCAGGTTGAAGGTAATCAGCTGCGCCTTGTTGCAACCGACGGCCACCGCCTTGCTTATGCGGCCAGTCAAATTGAAGCAGAACTGCCGAAAACGGAAGTGATCCTGCCGCGTAAAACGGTATTGGAACTCTTCAAGCTGTTGAACAATCCGTCCGAGTCCATCACCGTTGAGCTTTTGGACAATCAAGTACGCTTCCAATGCAATGGCACAACCATTGTCAGCAAAGTCATCGACGGCAAGTTCCCTGACTTTAACCGCGTGATTCCTTTGGATAATGACAAGATTTTCCTCGTATCCCGTACCCAGCTTTTGGGTGCACTCGAGCGTGCCGCCATTCTTGCCAATGAAAAATTCCGCGGCGCACGACTGTTCCTGCAGCCTGGTTTGCTGAGTGTCGTATGTAGCAACAACGAGCAGGAAGAAGCGCGCGAAGAGCTGGAAATCGCTTACCAAGGCGGAGAGCTCGAAGTCGGTTTCAACATCGGCTACTTGATGGATGTGTTGCGTAACATCCACTCCGACGATATGCAGCTTGCCTTCGGCGATGCCAACCGTTCAACGCTGTTTACCGTACCGAATAATCCGAACTTCAAATACATCGTAATGCCGATGCGTATTTAATTGTTGTGTGAACAAACAAAAAGAGCGTGTACGGTACATGCTCTTTTTATAGGCTCGAATCAAAAGGCCGTCTGAAAATTGTTTTTCAGACGGCCTTTCTATCAAACCGGGATGATTCGGTTAAATAGGAAAACTGGGATTAACGTGGACGTGGTTCGCAGTTTTTCACCAGGAATGAGCCGTTAGGGGCGTTCACGCCAACTACTTCAGAAGTAGTGTGGGTGTTTTTGTCGATGAAACCGGCAGACATTGCATAGCCGCGGCGGTTGGTGAAAGTAGTGCCAGTGCTGTCAGAACGTTTTTTGTCGACAACCAAAGAGGCTTTTTTGCCACCGGCATTTACGTCAGCAGTAATGGCACGGCCGCTACGGTCAAAGCCGTACATCACGTTCAGTGATTTGCCACCGTCACAACTGTAAGAAACGAAGCCGGCAGGTGCAGCGGCAGCGGAGAAGGAAACAGTAGCCAATGCGGCTGCAGTGATAACAGAAAGTAATTTCATGATCTAAGCTCCATATGAGTGTTGTGTGTTATCTTGCAAAGTGAGAAAGGGTTTCCGTTTGCAGATGAAGCGTATTTTAGGCGTTTTGTCGGTAGTGGCAATTGGGTAAATTGCAAAACAGTGTTTACTTATGGTTACCGGATTGTTTATTAATAGAAAGTTGTTTGTAATTTGGTGTTGCAAAGTGGTTATGCGGGTTGTTGCGGAATATATACATTAATGATTCTTTAAGAAATATAGCGAAAGAATACAAAAAAGGCCGTCTGAATATTCAGACGGCCTTTGATATGAAGCGGTTTAGAAGAAGAAAATTGCAGCCACAGTCACGGCGATGATGCCGTAGATGCTCATCGGGATCACAGTTTTCTTGATGATGGCGCCTTCGGCGTTGTTTACGTTCAACACGCTGCACACGGCGATGATGTTGTTGATGCAGACCATGTTGCCCATTGCGCCGCCGACAGATTGCAGGGCGAGGATGAGGGTAACGGACAGGCCGGTATCAAGCGCGATTTGTTGTTGAATCGGACCAAAGGTCAGGTTGGATACAGTGTTGGAGCCGGAGAAGAATGCACCGATTGCACCCAGGTATGGGGAGAAGTACACCCAGTGTTCGCCAGCCGCATTGGCAAATTCTTTACCGATGATTTTCACCATGGAGTCGTCGCCGCCAACCATCATCAGTTGAACCATAATCAACGCACCCATCAGGGCAAGCAGAGGTTTTTTGGTTTGGTTGAAGGTTGCAGCATAGAAAGACCACGCATCTTTGAATTTGGTTTTGTACAGCAGGATGCAAATCCAAACGGTGAAGACAAACGGAATCCAAGCCGGAACGTAGAGGGTTTGGTAGGAAGCGTTTACGCCTTGGCCGAAGATGTTGCCGAAGGTGATGGTTAGGGAGTCGCTGACGGTGATTTTGGACAAATCAAACGGCAGTTGGAAGCTGAACCATTCTTCTTTGCTGGTCAGCAGGCCTTTGATGCCCAGCTGTTTGATACGGGTGATCACCAGCATGCCGATCAGCATACCCAAAGGAGCCAGTGCTTTGGCAACTTGTGCGAAAGGTACTTTTTCTGCATTCGGGTCTTTGGCGTAATCTTTGCTCAAGCCCCAGCCGCGGTTTGCTGCGAATACGGACACCATCAGGCCGATTGCGCCGGCAACCAGAGATGGGAATTCTTCATTAACCATCGCCAAGGCAACGTAAGGAAGGGTACAGGAGAATACGGCGATACCGATGAAGCCCAAGTTTTTGCGGATTTCAGCCCAAGGTACGATGAAGCTCAAGCCGATCACAGGGATGATGAAACCAGCAAAGAAGTGCATTACGCCGGTTCTCATACCGATTTCCATAATGCTCTTTTGATCCAAGCCCAAAGGCGCGAAGCCGAACCAAGTCGGGGTACCTACTGCACCGAAGGACACGGGTACGGAGTTCATGACCAAAGTGAAGATGGCTACTTTTAATGGGTTGAAGCCCAAGCTCATCAGGATTGGCGCGGCAATGGCGGCAGGTGTGCCGAAACCGGATGCGCCTTCAATCATAAAGGCGAAAGACCAGCCGATAATCATCAACTGGGCAATCGGATTCGGGCTGATGGTAGCCAGCCATTTGCGGATGACGTCGATACAGCCGGTGGTTTCCATCATGCG
>NZ_JBQCTZ010000239.1:0-4907 GCF_051963715.1 Neisseria sp. P0001.S005
TACTTAAATGTATTTGATGGAAAACGGAATAGGGCAACTGTACAGAGGGGCTACTCTTTGATACAGCTGTTGGTGGTGATATTGGTGGCTTCGATATTGGCTAGGCCGTCTGAAAGATACTTAAGATTAGTTTTCAGACGGCCTTGTTGTAAGATTAGTTTTTGATATTGGCGTACTTTTTTAAATACAGATAAAATCCCTGTTAATTATTTATAACGATATTTTTAGGATACACAGTGCTTGCTTTGGATTATTGTCATCAAAAGGCTGCAGAAAGCCATTCCAGTTTTTTATCCGGCTTTCGTTTTTTATCGGTAGAAAAACGGAATGCGATCACTGTTTTATACGCTTTTTGTCGCGAACTAGATGATGTGGTTGATGGCTGTACCAATCCAAATGTAGCTCAGATAACATTGAATTGGTGGCGCAGTGATTTGGAGAAAGTATTTAATAATGAGATGCCGGAGCATCCTGTTCATCAGGCTTTAAAAGATATTCGGGCAAATTTTGACTTGCCGAAGAATGAATTTGAAGCTTTGATTGATGGCATGCAGATGGATTTGGAGCAGGCTCGTTATGGTAGTTTTGATGAATTAAAGCTGTATTGCCACCGTGTTGCCGGGGTAGTGGGTTGTCTTATTGCGCGGATTTTAGGTTTTTCCAATCCGAAAACTTTGGAATATGCGGACAAAATGGGCTTGGCTTTGCAGTTGACGAACATTATTCGCGATGTGGGCGAAGATGCGCGGCATGGAAGAATTTATCTGCCGATAGAGGAAATGCAGAAGTTTGATGTACCTGCCAATGTAATCATGCAGTGCAAACCGACAGACAATTTTGCAAAATTGATGCAATTTCAAGTGAATAGGGCGCGTGAAACTTATCGTGAAGCGATGTTGTTTTTGCCGGCTGAGGATAAGAAATCGCAAAAAGTCGGCCTGATTATGGCGGCTATTTATTATGCGTTGTTGAATGAAATCGACCGTGATGGTGCGCAAAATGTTTTGACTTATAAAATTGCGATTCCTTCTCCCCGTAAAAAACGTATTGCTTTGAAAACTTGGCTGTTTGGATTTAAACCATGAATAAGCGTCCAAAAATTGCTGTGATTGGTGCCGGTTGGGCAGGTTTGTCTGCGGCGGTTTCCCTGATTCATCGAGCTGATATTTCTTTGTTTGAGGCCGGGAGACAGGCTGGCGGTAGGGCGCGTGCCTTAGCCGGGAAAGATGATGGATTCAGCTTTTTGGATAATGGGCAGCATATCTTGTTGGGTGCGTATCATGGTGTTCAAACTTTAATGCAACATATTGGCGTTCAACCTGAATCAGCCTTTTTACGCCAGCCTTTGCGATGGTATATCCATGAAGGATTACAGTTTCAGACGGCCTCTCTGCCTGCACCTTGGCATTTGCTTGTCGGCATCCTGCGTGCGAAAAATCTTTCTTTTTCATTGAAAATCAAATTGCTGTCGGATATGTCAGCATTGCAACGTTGGGCAGTTCATCATAAAACCGATTTGACGGTTGCAAAGTGGTTGAGAACACGAAATATTCCCCGCAGCCTGCTTGGCCAATTTTGGCAACCTTTGGTTTGGGGTGCTTTAAATACTCCGTTAGAACAGGCATCGCTGCGCATTTTATGCAATGTATTGAATGATGGCGTGTGGTCTGAAAAGGCGAACAGCGATTATCTTTTGCCTAAGCAGGATTTAGGGCGGATCGTAGCCGAACCAGCTTTGGATTTTCTGCACAAACATGGTGCAAAGATACATCTTGAAACTCGTGTTTCCCATTTAAACCATCATATTGATGGCCGAATTGAAATCAATGGTGAAATATTTGATGCGGTTGTTTTGGCTGTTGCGCCATATCATGTTGACGCGCTTCTGCCTGAAGATACGCCTGACTATATTCAGACGGCCTATCAATCGTTGCACTATCATGCGATTACCACGGTTTATTTGCGTTATGCCCAAGCAGTCAAACTGCCTGCGCCTTTAACCGGGTTTGCCGATGGTACGGCGCAATGGGTGCTACATCGGGGGACGTTGGGCTTGCCGGATAATGAAGTCGCAGTCGTTATCAGCGTTTCCGATTGTACCGAGGCTTGGAAGGATAAAGATTTGGCCGAGAAAGTTCATGCGGACATTAAGCGGGTTTGTCCGGATTTGGATAAACCCGAAGCCGTACGCATTATTACGGAAAAACGCGCGACTACGGCTGCAACGGTTGATTTTATACAACCTGATTTCTCATGGTTGCACCATCGCCGTATTTATCCGGCCGGCGACTATCTCCATCCGCGCTATCCGGCAACATTGGAAGCTGCAGTTCAGTCAGGCTTTGCCGCGGCTGAAAAGCTGATGCTGGATTTACGGGTTGAATAAACTGAGGCCGTCTGAATGTTCAGACGGCCTTTTTGACTTTACAAAACTTACCAAGCCGATACAATATCTGAAACCATAAAGTTCAAGGAACAGTCATGACGACATTAGCGAACAAAACCATCTTGATTACCGGCGCATCCCAAGGCTTGGGCGAGCAGGTTGCCAAAGCCTATGCGGCTGCCGGAGCGACTGTCATTTTGGTGGCGCGTCATCAAAAGCGTTTGGAAAAAGTATATGATGCCATTGTGGCTGCAGGCAGCCCTGAGCCGTTTGCCATCTGCTTTGATTTGATGAGCGCTGAGGAGAAAGAGTTTAAGCAATTCGCGGAAACTATTGATGAAGCTACCGGTGGAAAATTGGATGGCATGGTGCATTGTGCCAGCTATTTCTATGCCTTGTCGCCATTGGACTTCCAAACCGTATCGGAATGGGTCAACCAATACCGTATCAATACCGTTGCGCCTATGGGCTTGACCCGTGCGCTGTTCCCATTGTTGAAGCAATCCGAAGACGCTTCTGTGATTTTTGTCGGCGAAAGCCACGGCGAGAAACCGCAAGCCTATTGGGGCGGTTTCGGTGCTTCCAAAGCCGCGCTCAATTATTTGTGTAAAGTGGCTGCGGATGAGTGGGAACGTTTTGACAACCTGCGTGCCAATGTTTTGGTTCCGGGTGCCATCAATTCGCCGCAACGTATTAAATCTCATCCGGGCGAATCGAAGAGTGAACGTAAAAACTACGAAGATGTCCTGCCGCAATTTATTTGGTGGGCAGGCCAAGAGAGCAGGGGGCGGACAGGTGAAATCGTCTATCTGTAAATATACCTGCTCAGAGTGGTTTGAAAACATGAGGCCGTCTGAAATCTGTATTTTCAGATGGCCTTTAACTTATTGAGTTTTATATCTGAATAATATGGAAGTTTGATGTTTGACGTGTTAGCAGGCAAACATTAGGCTAGCACAAAATTAGATATAGTAATCTAAGTTATAGTTATATTGGATAAATATGACGGAATTTGACTTTATCAGACAATATTTGCAGCGACAAAAATCGGAAGGTCTGATTTTGGGCATAGGGGACGATGCCGCTATTATTCGCCCAAGTAACGGATTTGATTTATGTTTTAGCGCTGATATGTTGGTCAAAGGCAGACATTTTTTTGAAGATGTTTCGCCCGAAGATTTGGCATGGAAAATGCTTGCAGTAAATTTATCCGATATGGCCGCTATGGGTGCCAAGCCACGTTGGGTGTTGCTCAGTGCTGCGTTGCCTGAATTGAATCAAGATTGGCTCAAACGCTTTTGCGATAGCTTTTTTGCTTTGGCTGTGCGTTTTGATACGGTGTTGATTGGTGGCGATACCACCAAAGGCGATTTGGTCTTTAATGTAACGATAGTAGGTGAAGTTCCGACAGGGCGTGCCCTGCGGCGTGATGCGGCCGAAGTCGGCGACGATATTTGGGTATCGGGTCGGTTGGGTTTGGCTGCCGCTGCTTTGAACAAACATCTGGGGCATTATCAATTGCCGTCTGAAATCATGGCGGTTTGCGATGACAAATTGCTCCGTCCAGAACCGCGCGTTTCATTGGGGCAGGCATTGTTGCCGTTTGCCCATGCCGCGCAAGATGTTTCAGACGGCCTGGCTCAAGATGTGGGGCATATTTTGAAAGCCTCTGCTGTCGGGGCGGAAATATTTGCCGATTGTGTGCCGTCGTTGCCTGAATTGAAAAATGTGTTGTCGCGCGAGCAATGGTTGTCGGTAGTATTGGCCGGCGGCGATGACTACGAACTGATTTTTACTGCCGCTCCAGAAGACAGGAAACGCGTTTATCAGGCAGCGGAACAAAGTGGCGTACCGGTCGCCCGAATTGGTAAAATTACTGACTCAGGCCGTCTGAATATTTTGGATGCCGAAGGCGGCGTATTGGAACTGACTTCTTTAGGATTTGATCATTTTGGCTGAACGTAAACCTACTTTTTCTTGGCTGTTGCACAAACCATTGTGTTTTTTAGGATTCGGTTTCGGCAGCGGCTTGTCGCCGGTTGCGCCAGGTACGGCCGGAACGCTGGCAGCGTTGCCTCTGGCTTTTGTATTGTGCCTGTTGGGCATAGACGGCTGGATATTGCTTTTATTGTGTATCGCCTTGTTTTTTTGGGGTATCCGCATTTGCGGTTATACCGAGCGGGAACTAGGCATTCAGGATTACGGCGGTATCGTCTGGGATGAAATTGTCGCGATGCTGCTGGTGCTGTCGCTGATTCCGTTTAAATGGAGCTGGTGGCTGGCGGCTTTTATTATTTTCCGCTTGTTTGATGCGTTGAAACCATGGCCGATCAAATGGTTTGACCGGCGGATTCATGGAGGTTTAGGCATTATGCTTGATGATTTGATTGCGGCTGTGATGACCTTGATGGTCTTGGGCCTGTTTTATTGGATTGCGTGATGCGTTTTAAGTGTTTCGACCCTTTGCAAAAATAGGGCGGGCACGCCGGAATTATCCGGATTGAAATAAAATAAATACCAT
>NZ_JBQCTZ010000240.1:0-4869 GCF_051963715.1 Neisseria sp. P0001.S005
ATTGGAGGAGAAAACAGCTGAAAACCCTTGTTTGGATTTCGGCTGTTGGAAGGAAAGGAATTTTGCAAAGGTCTCGGACTGCGAATTTTACCTTCCCCACGATAGCGCGCGTTTCCTAACGCGTGCCTGAAAATCAATTTCGTTTGATTCAGATTTTTACTATTTTCATGAATAACTTCAATTTGCTTATTTTTTAGATAGATAAAACTACGCGTCAGAAGGGGGGACTATCTGGGGAGCCGTTGGCAAAGCCAACGTTCAGAATCCTTTTGATTTTATGACCGCACTTTTTTGTCATTAGAAGAAAATGAAGAACTTAAACAGGTAATCACTTTATCGCCAAATATCACTTTTCCGGTAAACTTTATTCGTGAGCTTGCCTCGGGATTTTGCTAACTCCGAAACCACAATAGATTGTAATGGCACAAGCGAGAACGCTTGCGCTATCAGGGGGAAAGAATGAAGGATTTGCTCTCTTGGTAGTCGTTCCTGCTGTTTGCCGGCATGCTGGCGGTAACGTATTTCACTCGCCTTATTGGTTTTTTCGCCTTGCGCAACCGTACCTTAAGCCGCCGCGCACAAATCGTGATGGAAGCTGCGCCGGGTTGCGTGTTGATTTACGTCATCGCGCCTTATTTCGTGTCCAACAAACCGCACGAATTGATTGCATTGCACTGACCGTGCTTGCCGCAAGCAGGTTTTCCATGTTGGTTACCGTGTTGATCGGCGTCGGCAGTTCTGGGCTGTAGGGGTATTTGATGCGGTAGGCGGCTGCGTTTTCGTGATACCGGTTACACTTGTTTTCAGACGACCTTATCTTGTTATAATGTCGTCTGAAATTTTTTATAAAGCAAAATCATGGCAAACCAAAGACTCATCTACGGCTTCTACGCCGTCAACGCCCGCCTGTGGTAAAACCCGAAATCTATTACCGAACTCTACGTCCAAGAAGGCAAAAACGATGCCCGCACGCGCGACGTGTTGGAGAAAGCGGCAAACGAAAACGTGCGCGTACACTTTGCCATCGCCGGCGCGCTGGCAACCGCTATCGCCCTGAACGCAGGCGCAGCCTACACTTACGCCCTGCGCACTTTGGAAGCGGTTGACGCGCAGCGTTGATTTTGTCTCAAAGGGTCGTCTGAAAACCACTCCTGTTTCAGACGACCCTTTTGCTGACGGGCATTGCTTTTTGCCGCCGAACCGTTTAGATTGATGTCTTTGTTCAACCGTTTGGAGAAACAACCATGAAAAAATTACTGACTGCTGCGCTGACTGCCGCCGCACTCGTCCTTCCTGCAGCCGTATCTTATGCCGCGCCCGCTGCTAAAGCCGCCTGCGCTTCACATAGCGGCGATGCCGCCCGACAAACCGATTCCCGACAAAGTTCAGCCATGAATCAAACCCATACCGCTATCAGCAAATACAGCTTCGACGATACCGTCCGCCGTTTGGAAACCGTCGTTAAAGAAAAAGGCATGACCGTGTTCGCCGTCATCGACCACCAAGCCGCAGCGCGACAAAGTGGTTTGGACATGCAGCCCGCGAAAGTCATCGTTTTCGGCACGCCCAAAGCCGGCACGCCGCTGATGCAAAAAGACCCCGCCTTCGCCCTGCAACTGCCGTTGCGCGTCCTCGTTACCGAAGCCGACGGCGCAGTCCAAGTCGTATTCAACGATACGCGCGCGCTGGTGTCGGGCAGCAAAATAGAGTTCGCCGAAGTGGAAAACACACTCGCCAATGCGGAAAAGCTCATCCGTAAAACGGTAACGGAATAAGGTTCGCCCAAATCCGAAGGTCGTCTGAAAATCTGAGCAAACCCTGAACTGCACCCCAAAAGTTGGACATCCCCTCCAACTCACAAGGCGCAGTTTTTTTATGAGCAAATATACATTACACTTCAAATACCAAGCCGTACTCCACTACCTGCATATACGCAGCCAACAGCGTACCGCAGATCATTACGGCATCTCCCGAACTCACCTGCGACGATGGATACGCGCCTATCAAGAAGGCGGCATCGGCGCACTCGAACATCCCCAATCCAAAACCATGACTGACCACCGCAAAAACCCCTTCATTGCCGACAAACCCGACCACGAAAAAACACAGGCAGAGCTTATCGAAGAGTTGTGCTATATGCGCGCAAATGCCTACCTAAAGGAGTTAAAAGCCCTCAGCCAAAAGCGGACTGAAAAGGATAAAGCCAAACCGTCCAAACACTGAGGGCGCAACACCCGCTCAAATACCTGCTGCACATCGCACACCTGCCCAAAAGCAGCTTTTACTACCACCATCAAGACCAACCCGACCCCGATGAAGCCGACAAAGCCCTCCTCGTCGAAACCTACCGGCGGCATAAAATTTAAACTTATCTATATTTTTGCCACCGTGCTGCAATACGGCAGTATGAATGCCGCCGCGCCGCATTTGGGCATGACCGCCAGCGCAATCAGTCAAGCCATTCGCAAGCTGGAAAATCATTACGGCGTCAAATTACTTAACCGCACCACACGCAGCCTCACACCGACGGCAGAAGGGCGGCAGTTGCAACAATACGCCCGTCAATTAACCGACTGGCACGATGCCGTTGAGCGCGAAATGGGCATTTTGCAAACCGAACCAGAAGGCGAAGTCCGCATCAGCCTACCGACCGGTTATAGCGCGGTTGAACCGATGAAACGCACCGTGCAAACCTTACGCCATCGCTACCCAAAAATTCGTTTAATACTCAATGAAAACAACCGCTTGGTGGATTTACAAAACGATACCGATATCGCTATCCGCGTTGTTTTACATCCTGACGATCCCGACAGCATCGCGCGCCCGTTGGCACAATGGCAAACCTTGATTTGTGCTTCTCCAGACTATCTGCGCGAATACCCCATTGCCCAGCCACAAGATTTACTCAATGCCGACTGGCTCAATCACAATAGCAATGTCCTGCTGCACGCATTGAAGTGTTTAGGGCTACCTGAAACGCTACCCGAAAATCGCACCGATTGCCCAGATTCTTCACTGGTCGCACGCGAATATGCCTGTGCCGGTATGGGAATAGCGGTGTTGCTTTCTGGCGATGTTGCACCTTTGATAGAAAATGGTCAGCTAAGCGTTGTATTACCTGAACACACGCTTCCCACCCGCACCCTTTATGCCACCACCGCACATCGCACCCAATCAGCAAAAGTACGCACCGTATTGGATTGCTTAATGCGTTGTTTTGGTGAAGAGATAAATAAAAAGCCTTGAAATCTGACCGCACTTTAACGAAACTTTGTACTATTATTTCAATTCGCGATACATGTTAGGGAGTGATTTATGAAATCCAAACTATCCGCGCTCGTCGCTACAACCCTTCTCGCCGCCTGTTCCACCGTTCCGCAACATAATGAGCAGGCGAAAGCCCTGTTGGACGAAGGCATCGCCTTGTATCAAAAACAGGATTACCAACATGCAATGTCCTACTTTGAGCAAGCTCAACAGGCTGGGCATATGAAAGCGCCGCGTTATCTGGGACTGATGTATCTAAACGGCGAAGGTGTCGCCAAGAATGCGAAAACTGCTTTTGCCTACTTCATGCAAGCGACCGAAGCGGGCGACATCACCGGGCAATACTGGCTCGGTCATTGCTACGAAAACGGCATCGGCACGGCAAAAAACATGACCAAAGCCGTGCATTGGTATCAAGAGTCTGCTAAACGAGGCGACCATATTTCCCAACCTGCCATTGATGCTTTAAACCGTTTAGGCATCAAAACACATTGACGATTTCTCACAAAATTTAAGGAGTTTCCACGATGAAGAAAACCGTAACGATGATTGCCGCAAGCTTGTTGCTTGCCGCTTGCAACGCCACCTCAAATGCGACTGAAAAAGCAGTGACGACTCAAAACATGCAAAATACAGCTTGGGACAAACAATACGGCGGCGCGGATAAATCCTACGATAGTCGCTTGCTTGCCTTGCGTGAACAAATTGCACCACGTTTTGAAGTGTTAACGTTTAAAGATCCCAAAACAGGCAAAGAAATGCAGTACAACCTGTACACCCCGAAAAATCTTGAGCCGGGTCGCAAATATCCGTTAGTCATGTTTATCGCAGATGCCAGCACAACAGGAAAAGGCGTAAAAGCCCCACTAATGCAAGGCTACGGCGGCATCATCTGGGCAACCGATGAAGCGCAGGCGAAATACCCAGCCTTTGTCCTTGTACCGTCTTACACCGAAACGGCAGTCAATGATAAATGGGAAACAACTGAAGAAGTCCCCATGACCTTACGCCTTGTCAAAAATCTGATCGCCGAAAAAGCGATTGATGCCAATCGTGTTTATACCACGGGTCAATCCATGGGCGGTATGATTTCATTCTACCTAAATAGTATCGAGCCTAACTTCTTTGCGGCGTCTATGTTTGTTGGCAGTCAATGGGATATCAATGTTTTAAAACCATTGGAGAAAGCGAAATTTATTTATACCGTTTCAGCAGGTGATTCAAAAGCCTCTGCAGGCATGGCTCAAGTTGGAAAAATGCTGAAACAAGATAAAGTCAGCTACGCCGAAACTGAGTTCTCTGCCAAATTACCGCAGACCGAACAAGACGCAAAAGTCCAACAAATGCTTGCCCAAGGTAAACGTATTAACTTCATCCGTTTCGCACCAAATACCGTAATTCCGGAAAACTCAACCCACAAAGGTGCAGAGCATATGTACTCATTTGATTACGCCTATTTACTCGAACCTGCCCGTGATTGGTTGATGCGTCAGAAGAAAGGAAAATAATTTAAAAAATACAAGCGGAGACCTTTGCAAAATTCCTTTCCTTCCAACAGCCGAAATCCAAACAAGGGTTTTCAGCTGTTTTCTCCTCCAATCA
>NZ_JBQCTZ010000241.1:0-4845 GCF_051963715.1 Neisseria sp. P0001.S005
GTCGGTGCGGCGGGGCCGTCTGAAAAAGCTGCAAATGCACTTAAACCGCAGAAGGAAAAGAATCTTTGTCCCGAACCGGTAGAAGAGATGGGAGATGATTGTTTGAGGCTTACCCTGTTAGATTTTGAAATTGCATTAAATAAGAAGTACGAAGATTTATTTCGACGTGCCGCTACCAAAGACCAAAAACTTCATGGTATGACAAAACAGTATTTTACAAGCATCCGCTCGAAATGGGAGGCTTACAAAGAAGAACTTTGCGACGACCCGACGGTAACGACCGATTTGAAAACACCGGCGGATCGGATTCACACTCTTTGCGCTATCGAACAGACGCAGCTTCACTTGAAAGCATTGGAACGTTTTTAATTTTTTAGGAGACTGATATGTCGAAACACAAAATCCGTTACATTCTACCGTTGCTGGCAATAATGACATCCGCCGCCTGTGTCGGTGCGGCGGGGCCGTCTGAAAAGGCTGGTCCAAAGGTAACAAGGCAAAAACAGGACAGTAAGGACATTTGTCCTCAGAGCATGATGAAAGACATAGACGGACAAGGCTATGAATGTGTAGATATTTTCAGTATGAGGTTGGAAAAGCAACTGAATAATAAATACGAAAATCTGCTGCACCGTATCGATTCAAAAGACCCCAAATTGAATGGAGTATCCAAAGAATATTTTTTGACTATCCGTAAGAATTGGGAAAGTTATACGGAAATGCTGTGTTCAGACCCATCCGTTACGACGAAAGTTCGTCCTCTTGCAGGACGCTACATCCGTATTTGCAGATTCGAGCAGAACTTAAACCATTTCAAAGCGTTGGAACGCTTTGAAAATTCTTTATAAAACTGATAGATAGTTAGGAGGCTGATATGAGTCGTTTTACAGGCGGAGACCATCTGAAACCAGAAGACGGTTTGAAATACTATATACATCAAGCCATGATGGTAAACGAGTTGTCGGGTGGGCGCGGCGCGTACAAAATATCAAATGCGGAGAAGGCTGCCAGCGGTCCGAGTTTCGGTCCTATCCAGTACGACATAGGCGGCAATAATGAAGGGAGGAATTTGTTGGAACGGATTGCGCGAGAGGCAACAGACTCAAAAGGCAACCGTTTTATTTCCGATAATGAAATAAAGCAGATGCAAATCCATCTATACAAGCCATTCAATAAAATGTCTGCCGAAGACAAACAGGTGTATCAAAATCTGAAACCGAAATTGAATCAGGCTTTGGCTTCCGAAATCGGTATCTCATTAATCAATCGGGATTATGATAAGGCACTTGATGACAAAGTTAACAAGGTAAATAACGTTATCTCTAAAATTACAAATCCTGACAATAAAAAATTCCTGCAATCCAATATGCAGGCACAAGTCTTTATTGCCGATATACGCAACCAATATGGCGATAAAGTAAACGATGCTTTGAAGGAGTTCCTCAGCCAGAGTAAAGAAGATAACGGAGTAAGGCTGCCGGGAGGACGACAGGTCAAAGTCGAAGGCAAACTGGATATGGAAGATTTAAAAAACTTCCGTATGAATACGGCTTACGGCGTCAAACATCCCTCCGATGCCCGTCGCAGAGATAACAATATTGAGGAAATTACCGCCCCTACTCGTACAAAACCGTTATCCCAAACAGATAAATTCCATGCCTTAGTTCAAGGCTTGCTCAACGATAAGGACGGCTCTTTCGCCAAACAAGTTTTGGCGGAGAACCGCGAAGTTGTTGATGCTTTCAATGCTAAAGTACAGGAAAGAATGGAACAGGAACGGCAACAAACGGCAACGAGGGAAATTTCTGTGCAGCAGAATCCTGCGGAAAGGGAATTGGGAGGACGGTCTTTCGGCTGACCGTTCCACATGAGGCCGTCTGAAACCTGTTTCAGACGGCCTTGCTTTATTCTGTTTTGAAATAAATGCTTCATATCTTTCTCAAAAAAAGCCCCATTACTTTCTCTCCGGCCACAGCCAGCAAGGCTCCGACCACAACCACCATGGCACCCACATAGCTGACGATATTCATATCCGAAGCGGCAAAATAATCGGGGGCTAGATGATGGCCGATGGTGGAAAATATCATGGTGAATACAGGAATCAGCGTGGTGACGATACTGACTTTTGAAGCGTCCCAATGATTGAGTGCTTCGCCGAATGAACCATAGCCGATCAGCGTGTTCAGGCAGCAATAGATAAAGCAGCCCCATAAAAACGGATTGCCGATATGGGCGATTTGCGACGGTTCGGCAAACGGCAAGAAAACAAAGCTGCTGCAAAAATAAATCATGATCAGGATTTGTTGCGAATTGAAATGTTTGGACAGAAGTTTTTGCGCCACACCGTAGCACACCCAAATCATGCTGCCCGAAGCCGCCATCATCACGCCGACCGCGTAGCTGCCCAAGCTGAAAAGTTCGCCGAATTTGTCGTTGAAAAACATGGCCAAACCCGTCAGCAAAAGCATCAAGCCGATTTTCTGCCAGTGCGTAAAGGCTTCTTTAAACACACCTACTCCGACCAAAATCATGGTAAAGGGCGAGAGCTGCCACAACACCTGCGTGGTTGTCGGCGAAATATAGTGCAAACCCATGGCAACAAGCACGAAGTTGGCGGAAATGCCGATAATGCCCAGCACCAATAAAAACAAGGTTTGCCTGGAAAATTCAGACGGCCTCGGCAGCTTGCCGGTCAGTCCCAACAGCACAAACAACACCAGCGAAGCCACTAAAAAGCGCACCCACACTAAAGTGGGCGCATCGACGGCTTTTAAGGCCTGTTGGGCGATGACCGGCAGCGAACCCCAAGTCATGGTGGCAAGCAGCGCCAATGAAAAGCCGAGCCAAGGTTTTTGTTTCTTCATTTTTCAGACGGCCTTTGCTTACGCGGCTTCCCAGTAGTCGATATAAAGCTGCAATTCGAGATTATTCCGCCATTCGTTGGCAACGGGGCGGTACACCGTGCGGATATATTCAGGAATGTCTTCGCTGCAACGCCAAAACATGGCTTCAAATTCGTAGCCGTCTTTTTGCAGCCAGACTTTTTTGTGTTTGCCTTCCGCGCCCAAAGGCTGCTGGCGGACAACATGAAATTCGTCGGTAAAACTCGGTGGCGCGAAGCCCTGCCCCCAAACGTGTCGGGCAAGGTTCTGCGCCTGTTCCAGCGTAATATCGCGGGCAGGCAGACTGCCATCGGTGATGAAAGTTTGCGACAAGTCGTCTTCGTACACCATTTCGCGCACGGCTTCTTCAAAGGCTGTCTGAAACGCGGGAATGTTGTGTTCAAGTATGCTCAAACCCGCCGCCATTGCGTGTCCGCCGAATTTCAAAATCAAATCGGGATGACGTTTGGACACCAAGTCCAAAGCATCGCGCAGGTGCAGATTGGGAATGGAGCGTCCCGAACCGCGCACTTCGCCGTTGTCGGCAGGCGCAAACACGATGGTCGGACGATAAAAACGGTCTTTGAGGCGGCTGGCAACAATGCCGACCACGCCTTGATGGAAGTCGTCGCGATACGCCACCAAAGTCGTCTGACCTGGAGGCAGGGTTTCGGGAAAGGCGTTCAGCGCGTCTTGTAGCATGGATTGCTCGATTTCGCGGCGCTCGATATTGAGGTCGTTTAACTGCGCCGCCAGTTCCTGCGCTTCGGCATCATCTTGCGCCAACAGACAGGCAATGCCGACCGACATATCGTCCAGCCGTCCGGCCGCATTGATGCGCGGTCCCAACGCAAAGCCCATATCAAACGGCTGAGCCTTGCGCCAATCCCGTCGCGCCACTTCAAACAAGGCGCGGATACCCGGGCGCATTTTGCCCAAACGCATCCGTTTCAAACCTTGCGACACCAGGATACGGTTGTTGTGGTCTAAAGTAACGACATCAGCGACGGTACCGAGTGCGACCAAATCCAAAAGGTCGCCCAGATTCGGCTCTTTCAGGCCGTCTGAAAAATAATGGCGGCGGCGCAGTTCGGCACGCAAAGCCATCAGTACATAAAAAATCACGCCCACGCCCGCCAAGCTTTTACTTTGGAAACCGCAGCCTTTTTGATTCGGATTGACGATGATGCAGTCGGGTACGGTCTCGGCAGGCAGATGGTGGTCGGTCACAATCACATCCAAACCCAACTCCTGCGCACGCGCCACGCCTGCAATGCTGGCGATACCATTATCCACCGTCACCAATAAATCCACGCCTTGCTCGGCCGCGATTTCAGCCAGCTCGGGCGTTAAGCCGTAGCCGTGTTCAAAGCGGTTGGGCACAAGAAAATCCACTTTCGCCCCCATCGCCGCCAAACCGCTCATACCGACGGAACACGCCGTCGCACCATCGGCATCGTAGTCGGCGACAATCAGGATTTTTTCCTGACGCTCAATTGCATCCGCCAAACGGCCGGCGGCGGCTTCGCAGTTTGTCAGCGTTTGATACGGCAAAAGCGCAGCAAGCTTGTCGTCCAACTCGGCCGGACTTTGCACATCACGCGCAGCGCACAGCCGCGCAATCAAAGGATCGGTACCGGCAGTAAGCAAGTCGTTAAAAACAGTCGGATTAATGGAACGTGTTTGGATTTTGACGGACATGGTGTGTGGGTTTAAATAGAGAGAAAATTAATCTTTTTGAAGCGTTTATTTTAAGGAGGAGGCCGTCTGAAACCTGCAATCGGTTTTCAGACGGCCTTAAGGTTTATTCTTCCCAATTCTGCCCTTCTTCTGAAACGTCGGATTGACCGGCCTCCATCACTGCTTTAATTTCTTGGAACAGCGCACGGAAGTTTTTCGGCGGTTTGTTTTGTTCCTGCTCTTTTTTGGTGTTGCGGATCAAGGTGCGCAATTTGCCGGCGTC
>NZ_JBQCTZ010000242.1:0-4811 GCF_051963715.1 Neisseria sp. P0001.S005
TCGTTAAACGTTTAAAAGCCAAGAACAAACCAAAGATGCTGATATTAGGTGCGCTCATGCGTAAGCTGCTTGTCGTGGCCTACTACGTCCATAAAACCCAAAAACCTTACAATCCTCAACGCTACAAACCTGTATAGAGTTTGCACAAAATAACAAAGCTGTTTTTGCCTGAATGTCAAGCAAAAACAGCTTAAAACGCTTGCGCCCTGCGTAATTACATAAAATAAATATCAAGATAAATCAATATGTTATTTAAATTACTCAAAATAGGTCTAGACGACTAAAGTAGCATCTTTTCTTTTAAGCAGCTAAGGTTAAATAATCCTGATTTAAAAAACCTTCTTAAATTCCCTTTGACATTCCCCCTCATTCCCTTTAAAATGAGTTTAAGTTTTTAAACATATAAACTCAAGAAGCCGAATATGCCGCAACAAACCATGAATTTAATGCGCGAGTGCATTCCCATTTTTACCGTGTTGAGTGATGAAAACCGCCATCAAATCCTGCGCGTGCTGTGGGAACACGGCAGGATGAATGTGAATGAGCTGACCGAGCATCTGCATCTGTCGCGCCCTGCGGTGTCACATCATTTGAAAATTATGTTGCAAGCCGGTGCGGTGGCGGTGGAACAGGTCGGCAAAGAGCGGTTTTACAGTATTGCCATGGCGGATGCGGTGGCGAAGTTGAAACAGCTTGCCGATTTGATGGCTCAAAATTGCCCGCTTTCAAAATAGGGTTATCCGTTAACCCTTTAATTTTTACCTGAATACGTTTACATTTTTAAACTTATCAACTTAAAGGAACGATTATGTTATTCACGCCATTCGCTTTTCAAAACGGCAAAACCGCTAAAAACCGTATCTTTAAATCCGCCATGGAAGAGCAACTTGCCCAAAACGACCAGCCGTCTGAAAAACTCGTCCGCCTGTACGGCACTTGGGCGCAAGGCGGCGCAGGCGTTTTGGTAACGGGCAATGTGATGGTCGCCGAAAGCGGCAAAGGTTCGATAAACGATGTGGTGATTTCAGACGACCGCAGCCTTGAGATGCTGAAAAATGGGCGAAAGCCGGCACGCAAAACGACACGCTGCTCATCATGCAAATCAATCATGCGGGCAAGCAGTCGCCTGCGGTAGTCAATAAAACGCCGCTTGCGCCGAGCGCTGTACCATTGGTAGGCATGGATGGCTTTATCAATCCGCCGCGCGAATTGACTGCCGATGAAATCAACGGGCTGATTCAGCAATTCGTGCAAACCGCCAAAATTGCCGAGCAGGCAGGCTTTTCAGGCGTACAAATTCACGCCGCGCACGGCTATCTCATCAGCCAATTCCTCTCGCCGCACCACAACCGCCGCCAAGACCAATGGGGCGCATGCCGGTTTAACCGCAGCCTATTTATTTAATAAAGGTCGTCCGGCTAAATCGGTTTTCACCATTCATAATTTTTGGAACAAGGCACAAGAACAAACACAGTTACAATCACAACAAAAATTCCAACAAGATTTGGTGGCTGCAGTTCAAGCTCAAGATGAGAAAAAAGTGAAAGAAGCGATTGAAACATTTAATCAATCAGTAAAAGATACAATTACAAGCTTAGATGCATTAGATGTAAAAGCAGAATCAATTAAATCTATCAAAGAGCAAACCAAAAATGTATTAAGCTTGGCGAGTGGTTTATTGGTTGATCAAGCTAATATGAGTTTCACTAACCCGACACAAACACCGGAGCAACAAAAAGCTTATGCTGAAAAAGCTGAAGTATTAAGAAATGCAATGGCCGAGTTACAAAAACAAAGTGTCGAATTAGAACAAAAATTTAATCCTGCACCGGTCGCAGCGCCGGCACAAGACGCAAAATAATATTCTGACTTATTTATCTAAAAATAAATCGCCTTATTGTTCCGCAGTAAGGCGATTTTTTATATGAAATATACCTTGAAAAATTACCGCACTTTTTGGATTTAATTAGAAAAGTGCGGTGAGTTTTCTGTCAGTTTTTTCCGAAACACTCCTTTAATTTGTGTTGGGGTATATGTCGTGCTAAAATTTGAACTCTGTTTAATTAAAAACGAGGATAAAATAATGGAATTCAAGCTTAATAAACTTACATTAGTTTTATTATCAGCTCCGCTTATTGCTAATGCGAGTATCACTCATAACGGAACCAACGTTCTGCCAAGTGGCTTAGCTACAAACATCACGGATAATCAAGAGCATACTATAAATGGGTTTTTAACCATTGCGGAGGGGGGTAAAACAACCCCTGCAGGGCAAGCAAATGGTGAAATGACCATTGATAATGGCTCTAAGTTAAATATCAGTGATACAGTAATGATTGGAAATCAAAACAATGACGGTTTCGGTGGTAAATTGACTGTCACTGGTGCCGGAAGTGAATTAAATGTAGGCGGGATATTAAATATCGGTAACTACAGTAATGCGAATCTCTCTATTTTAGAGGGCGGAAAGGTAAGCTCAACATTTCATGGTGATCCTAACGCGCCTCACTTTTGGGGATGGCTTCTTCATAAGCCAGATGGTCGAACAGCTATTAATACTAAAATTATTATTGATGGTGAAGGTTCTGAACTTTCTTATCATAAAGACTCATTAATTCGTGTAGTTGGTGGCGGCCACAAAGAAACAAATGTTGATGTATTGATTTCTAATGGCGGTAAACTCAGCGCAGGTGTGTTGCAATTAGAAAATGGCACAGCCAATATCCAAATTGGCAACAAAGGTAAAGGTGGAACACTAGATGTTAAACGTTTTTCTATTGGTCTTACAAAACCAACATTCACCTTTGACCAAAATGATGAGTTGAATTTTACCCCTATTATCCACACGTATGGTTCACTGAAAGAATCTCATGTTAATTTCATACAAAGTGGTTCTGGCACAACGTTATTTGCGCCAACAAGCATGAGAGGCGTAAATTCTAAAATTGATATTACCGATGGTACATTGAAAGTCGGTAGAGATAATGTCTTTTTTGGTGCTGGAACTAAAACCAATGAGATTAATATTGGTTCCAAAGGTACATTAGCATTAAATGGTCATAATGCTGATGCGTTAACCGTTAATAATGAAGGTACTATTCGTCTTGCCTCTGATGATGAATCGGCAAATAAAACACTTCGAGTGCTTGACTATACTTCTAATAACGGAAAATTGATTGTCAGTTCCGTTTGGAATAATGATTCAAGTACAACCAAGTCAGATCTTTTGTATATTCTACGTTCAGCAACCGGCCATACTGTAGTTGAAACGGCTAGTGGTTATATTGAAGGAGACATTCTTCGTAAAGCTCATGAAGATGCTTATTCAGCTCCTGTGGTTTGGGACGCAAATATAAATTCTCAAGCTACGTTTACTGGAACGGCTAAAACAAGAAATGCCGGAGAAGCTCAGTTAACCAAGAAGGATCGTTCTATTTACGCATGGACATTAAAAGCATTTGGCCATGATATTTATGCGGCACCGGTTTCTGCGTATATCCAAATGCCACGAGTCAATATGGAATTAGGTTATAGCGTGTTGGATACGTTACACCAACGTCGTGGTGAAATTAGTCAATCACCAAATTCTTCCGTTTGGGCGCGTGTTTCCGGTAAACGCTTGGAAACCGAGGGACGTTCCCGTTTAGACGTTGATAGTTCACAATATGTCGCACAAGTAGGTTATGACTTTAACCGCAGCGAAATGCAAAATGGCGTACCACAATCTCTAAGCGGTGTATATTTTGCTTATTCTCGTGCAGATAGTCGCTTCTACGACCAATATCGTGCTGAAAACGGCGTTGTGGCTGCTGATAAATATACCGGTAAAGGTAAAACAACAGCAGCAAACATCGGTGTATATCACTTATACCGTGCAGTAAATGATGCTTATGTGGATACTGTGGCTCAATTCTCTTACTTAACCAATAAGTATAATCCTAATCTTAGCCGTGAAGTAAGACAACATGGTTGGAGCGGTGCGGTATCTGTTGAGGGTGGTCACAGCTTTGCATTAGGCAATTCCAACTGGCGCCTTGAACCACAAACCCAATTGGTTTACCAACATTTAAAACTTCAATCATTCCATGATGGAGTTCGTGATGTTGCACAAGGTTCGGACAACAACTTACGTGGACGTATTGGTGTGCGTTTAAGCCACAGCAAAGACTTCCAACGTAACCCAAACGTGTATTTTGTCGCAAACGTATGGCATGATTTTGTTAAAGCAAAATCTGTCTTAATCGGTGATACCAAATATGGCGAGAATTATTCCCGCACTTGGTTGGAAGGTGGTGCAGGTTTAAATGTACCATTCGGTAATCACGCTATTCATGCAGATCTTCGTTTAGATAAGTAACTGATTTACCTTTAATATTAATATCGCCAGCAAATAAATAAGAACTTCCCAAAAAAAAGAAGAAAAACAAAATTAATTTATTCATTTCGTACTTTTTCTATTTCCTTCTTCTCTTCTATAGATCTATTTAAATCAGCCATGAACTTAACCATATCAGGATCTGATGGACTCGGTTTTTTTGGATTTGTATTCATTAAATAAAAATCATCGTTATCAGATAATCTATTATTAGATTTAAATTTATTTTGAATAAAACCTAATAAATTTATAACTAGATAAGATCCCATCATGAAATATCTAATTTCATTAGGAATAAAAATAATCTTTAAAAAATGCAACAAATAGAGAAGAACAAAAACAAGATTAAAAATTCTAATAAACATAATGCTAACTTTCGTAATGGTTGCTGAAAGTTAGATTTTGCCATTACCCGAATAGGGTATCAATCCTTGAA
>NZ_JBQCTZ010000243.1:0-4799 GCF_051963715.1 Neisseria sp. P0001.S005
TTTTAAATGATATGGTGTGGTATGACTTGATTTTACCTCTTTATGCTGTATTAGCCTACATAAAATTACACATAAGCAATTTTTTCCGGTTTGTTTGATAATTTTTGTAAAAACAGCGTATAATCAGCCTATTTGTATCATACATCATGCCTTATTTCGCCCTGTTCGACGATGCGGTAAGCGGTCGTGCAAAACTCTATCAAAATCATGTGGAAAGCTGCCTTTTTCATCATAACGAACTGGCGTCGTTGGATGATGTTTTGCAGGCAGGTTGGAAAAAAGGCCTGCATGCAGTGTTGTTTGCAGACTACGAATTCGGATTGCCACTGATGGATATTTCATCCGCGCGCAGTGGCAATTTGCGTTTGCACTGGTTTGCCGATTGTTCCGAAATCAATGCCGAAAACTGGCTGGCCAATCATTCAGACGGCCTTGAGGCAGGTATCTCCACTCCCCGATTCTCCGTATCCGAAGCCGATTATCTCGAGCATATCCACCAAATCCACGAAGCCATCCGCCGTGGCGATACCTATCAAATCAATTACACCGCACGCCTACACCTGCAAACTTACGGCAATCCGATCCAGCTTTACCGCCGCTTGCGCCAGCCTGTACCGTATGCCGTTTTGTCTTGTCTGCCCGACGGGGCAGGGCAGGAAGCGTGGACTTTGTGTTTTTCTCCCGAACTTTTCCTCAAAATCGATTCAGACGGCCTGATCACAACAGAGCCGATGAAAGGCACTGCGCCGATTCTTCACGATGGACAAGATGAACGCCGCGCCGTTGAATTGCAAAACGATCCGAAAAACCGCGCCGAAAATGTGATGATTGTCGATTTGTTGCGCAACGATCTCGGCAAAATCGCGCAAACGGGCAAAGTACGCGTGCCTGAACCGTTTAAAGTTTCCCGTTTCGGCAGCGTTTGGCAGATGACCAGTGCCATCGAGGCGCAGGCGCTGCCTGATGTTTCGGTTGCCGATATTCTCCGTGCAGCCTTCCCGTGCGGCAGTATTACCGGCGCGCCCAAACGAATGAGCATGCAGATTATTGAGTCCCTTGAATCCGAACCGCGCGGTTTGTACACAGGCAGCATCGGCTTTTTGCATCCGTGTGATACGGGTTTGGGATTTGAAGGCGTATTTAATGTCGTGATCCGCACCTTATCCCTGAAGCCGATTTCAGACGGCCTTTATCAAGGTGTTTATGGCGTGGGTTCGGGGATTGTGATTGATAGCGATCCTGAAGCCGAATATCGCGAGTGCGGTTGGAAGGCGCGTTTCCTCAATGACTTGCGGTCTGATTTCGGTATTTTTGAAACCATGCGCGTGGAATACAAACAATGCCGTTTGCTCGATTTGCACTTAGGTCGTCTGAACAGATCGGCACAAGCGCTCAACCTGACTTGGTCTGAAAATGCAATAGAGCAAATCCAACACTATATAGATGCGTTGCCAATTGGGTTATTTAGAGTCAAAGCCGCTTTGTTTTCAGACGGCCTTGCATTGAGCCATGCGGCTGTTTCCGAATTGGATGGACAACAATACGTCATCCTGAGTGAGCACACATTAAACCAACGCGATTATCTGCGCCGTTTCAAAACCACACGTCGTGAAATTTTTGACCAAGCATGGAAAACGGCAGAAGGGCAGGGCGCATTTGACAGCCTGTTTTTCAATTCAGACGGCCTGTTGTTAGAGGGCGGAAGAAGCAATGTGTTCGTCAAATATCAAGGACAATGGCTCACGCCGTCTTTGGATTTGGATATTTTGAACGGGGTAATGCGCCAAGCGGTATTGAAGCAGCCGCAGCTATATTTAGGTGCGGATACAATCAAGGAAACCCACATCACGCGCGCCATGTTGGGAAATGCGGAAGAAATCCGCTTGAGCAACGCTTTAAGGGGCGTATTTGCGGTTTCGCTCCGTAAATAAATGGCAATAGTCAAATCATCATGATTCAAATTGTCGTAAAGCGGCAATATCCGATAGAATACGTCATTTCAACAATGAGGCCGTCTGAAAGGGAAAACAATATGGCAAAAGCAAAAGTTGGATTGGGACGCGGTTTGGATTCGCTGATTTCCAATGCAGTGGACAGCAGCAGTAGCGACCGCCTGACAACGGTTGCCATCGCCGATATTCAGCCCGGCCGTTATCAGGCGCGTGTGCAAATTGATGACGAAGCCTTGCAGGAGTTGGCCGATTCCATTAAGGCACAAGGCATTATCCAGCCGGTTATTGTACGCGAACGTGGTCTGTCTCAATATGAATTGATTGCCGGCGAACGCCGTTGGCGCGCTTCCCAGTTGGCCGGTTTGACCGAAATTCCCGTCGTCATCAAAACCATCAGCGACGAAACCGCGTTGGCCATGGGTTTGATTGAAAACCTGCAACGTGAAAACCTCAATCCGATTGAAGAAGCGCAAGGTTTGAAACGCCTTGCCGACGAATTCGGCCTGACTCACGAAACCATCGCAAAAGCCGTCGGTAAAAGCCGTAGTGCCATCTCCAACAGCCTGCGCCTGTTGAGTCTGCCTGAGCCGGTTCAGGAAATGCTTTACCAACGCCGTCTGGAAATGGGTCATGCCCGCGCGTTGCTGACCTTGCATGTGGTTGACCAATTGGAGTTGGCTCAAAAAGCCGTCAAAAACGGTTGGTCGGTGCGTGAGGTAGAGCGCCGCAGCCAGTTGGCACATCAAAAAGCCAAGCCCGAAGCAGCCAAAACCATCAGCCCGGATATCCGCCGCATCAATGATGCATTGACCGAGCATTTGGGTGTCAATGCCGAAGTCAAAACCAGCAATCAGAAAAAAGGCAAAATCGTACTGCATTTTGATACGCCGGAAACGTTCGAATATCTGCTAAAGCAGTTAGGCATTAATCAAGCGTTCTAACGGCTTTATAAACAGAACGGGCCGTCTGAAAAAAAGCTTTTCAGACGGCCTCAATTTTTGAAAAAGCGTAGAGCGTATAAATGTTTACAATACAAATCAAAATCTTCTGTAAAATCTATGTAACAACATGTAATTTGTGTTAAACTCCATTCCAGCAAAGATTTGTTTTATATGTGTTAATCATTTATTTATGAAAGGTTCACAAAGATTAACATATTGCTTGACGTTAACAAACTTCTTGATTATATTAGCCTGCCTTGCTTTTTTGGGGTGTGAAGTACAATGAATCAGATAGTCCCATTGCAAGTGATTGTATTGTTAATAATTTCAGTTGTTTGTGCATTATTTTCCGGATTGCCCGGCTTCCTCTCTGCTTTGGCGGGAGGATTTTCGTATATTTTGCCTACCCTGGTTGCAGTTTTACTTTTAAAGTTTTCCCGACGAAATCCTGATCTGCAAAGTTCGATGTTTATTGGCGGAGAGGTTTTAAAAGTAGTGCTGTCGCTGGTATCTATGTCGGTCGTTTTTGCGATATGGCATCGAGCACTGGTATTTTACCCATTTTTATTGGCGTTTCTTGGCGTCAGTCATTTGGTTTTTTTAGTATTGTTGAGAGTGAAACACTATGGCAGGTGAAACTATGACCGCTGCCGACTACATCAAGCACCACTTGCAAAGCTTGACCAGTTTGTCGGATGTTACTCAGGGTCAAGGACTGAAAAACATCGCTGATTTTTCGTTCATTAACCTTGATGCAATCTTTTTTGCCGTTCTGTTGGGCGTAATCGGCAGCTTCCTTTTGTGGCGCGGTGCCAAAAAAGCAACAGCTGGCGTGCCCGGTCGTTTCCAAGCGGCTGTTGAAATTCTGTTCGAATTCGTGGATGACATGTGTAAAAGCATTATCCATAACGAACAATCGCGTAAAGCCGTTGCCCCGTTGGGTCTGACCTTGTTTGTCTGGATTCTCTTGATGAATGCCATGGATATGCTGCCGGTTGATTTGCTGCCGATGGCATGGCAAGGCATTACCGGTAATCATCATGCACTGTTGCGCGTCGTGCCGACAGCTGACTTGAATACGACTTTGGCTCTGGCGATTGGCGTATTGCTGATCTGTATTTACTACAATGTCAAAATCAAAGGCCTTGGCGGTTGGATTCACGAGTTGTTCTGCGCACCTTTCGGTCCGTGGCTTGCTCCGGCCAACTTCCTGCTGAACTTGGTAGAGTTTTTGTCCAAAACCGTATCCCACGGTATGCGGTTGTTTGGTAATATGTATGCCGGCGAGCTGGTGTTCCTGTTGATCGCTCTGTTGGGCGGTGCATGGGCGTCAACCGGCAGTGTCGAAACTTTGGATCCGATTTTATTTGTGTTCCACCTGATTGCCGGTTTGGCTTGGGCGATTTTCCACATTTTGGTCATCACCTTGCAGGCATTTATTTTCATGGCGTTGGCGTTCGTATATATCGGACAGGCGCATGATGCACACTAATCAAGTAGTTTTTTTGTAGTTTGTTTTTTGTAGTTTAACCTTTACTATTTTAAGGAGTTTAAAAATGGGTTTGATTGCTATCGCATGTGGTTTGATCGTTGCCTTGGGCGCATTGGGTGCCTCTATCGGTATCGCAATGGTTGGTTCTAAATACTTGGAATCTTCTGCTCGCCAACCTGAGCTGATCGGTCCTCTGCAAACCAAACTGTTCTTGATCGCTGGTCTGATCGACGCGGCTTTCTTGATCGGTGTGGCTATTGCCCTGTTGTTCGCCTTCGTTAACCCGTTTAGTGGTGCGTAATCAAGACGGAGCGATCCGTTCAGATACAGGCTTGCCGTCTGTTTGATTAACCCAGATACGAAGGTTAAGTAACGTGAATATTAATGCAACCTTATTTGCGCAAATCCTAGTTT
>NZ_JBQCTZ010000244.1:0-4789 GCF_051963715.1 Neisseria sp. P0001.S005
AAAACGTCGGTATCTTTGAGCATGGCGGCGATTTTTCCGCCGTCGCGGCCGGTCATGGCGATGACGTGCATGTCGCGCTCGTGTGCGGCTTTGATGGCTTCGATGACGTTGACGGAATTGCCGGAGGTGGAGATACCGACCAATACGTCGCCGGCACGCCCGAGTGCACGCACTTGTTTGCTGAATACATGGTCGAAACCGTAGTCGTTGCCGATGGCGGTCAGGGCGGAAGTGTCTGTCGTCAGCGCGACAGCGGCCAATTCCATGCGTTCTTTTTCAAAACGGCCGGTCATTTCTGCGGCGAAGTGCTGCGCGTCGGCAGCCGAACCGCCGTTGCCGCAGGCCAGAATTTTGCCGTCGTTCATCAGGCATTGCAGCATCAGCTCGGCAGCCTGTACGGTCGGCTCGACCAGTACTTTTTCGGCTTCCTGCTTGGCGCGGATGCTCTCGGCAAAATGCGCGGAAACGCGTTCTTGTAATGTTGTCATGAGGTTAACCTGTAATATTTTGAATCCATTCGGGTTGGCCGTCGCCCTCAATCAGTACCGCATCCAGGCGGCAGGGCGCATGGTTTAACCCGTGCTTTTGCAGATAATACTCTACACTTCGTTGCAATTTCAATAATTTGGACGGAGAGATGCTGTATGCGGCACCACCGAAACCTCGGTTTTTGCGGTATTTTACTTCAACAAACACAATCGTACCGCCGTTTTTGACGATTAAATCGATTTCACCGTAGGCGCAATGCCAGTTCCGCGCCAGCAGAGAGCAGCCTTTGCCCAGCAGGAATGCCAGCGCCGCATCTTCGGCCGCCGCCCCCTGTTTGTGGTTTAAGCGCATGAAAAGTTTACCCGTTATATAATCATTGTTTTTAAAGAGACGCCGTTTCAGACGGCCTTGAATCTATGTACACAAAACACCTGCAAAAAGCCGTCGACAGCATCGAAAAACAGACATTATACGTTGTCGCCACACCCATCGGCAATTTAGCCGACATAACGCTGCGCGCACTGGCTGTTCTGCAAAAGGCCGATATTATCTGCGCCGAGGACACCCGTGTTACCGCCCAGCTTTTGAGTGCGTACGGCATTCAGGGCAAACTCGTGAGCGTGCGCGAACACAACGAGCAGCAAATGGCCGATAAAATCATCGCCAATCTTTCAGACGGCCTGAGCGTCGCCCAAGTTTCGGATGCGGGCACGCCTGCGGTTTGCGATCCCGGTGCGAAACTTGCCGCCCGCGTGCGCGAAGCCGGATTTAAAGTGGTGCCTGTGGTCGGCGCAAGCGCGGTCATGGGGGCGTTGAGCGTGGCCGGGGTGACGGAATCCGATTTTTACTTCAACGGTTTCCTGCCGCCTAAGGCCGGCGAGCGCCAAAAGCTGTTGACCAAATGGGTGGAAGCCGATTTTCCGATTGTGATGTTTGAAACGCCGCACCGCATCGAAGCCAGCCTTGCGGATATGGCCGCGCAGTTCCCCGAACGCCGGTTGACTCTGGCGCGCGAAATCACCAAAACGTTTGAAACCTTCCTCAGCGACACAGTTGCCGAAATCCAAGCCGCCCTTAAAAACGACAGCAACCAAACGCGTGGCGAGATGGTGCTGGTGTTGCACCCTGCGGTGAAAGAGAAACACAGCGATTTGCCTGAAGCGGCGCAAAACACCATGAAAATCCTTGCGGCTGAGTTGCCGACCAAACAGGCTGCCGAGCTTGCCGCCAAGATTACCGGCGAGAATAAAAAGGCGCTGTATGATTTGGCTTTGGAATGGAAAAAGCAGGGATAATGGCTGATTGGCAAACCGTATATCAAAGGCCGTCTGAACAATAGATTTCAGACGGCCTTTTTTGATTGGATTTTAGAGGGTTTAAAATTGATCCAAGAGGTTCAATACGCTTCTAAGTTTGCGTTTCAGACGGCCTCGATGTTTGGCAAACCTGCTTCAACGCTGCCATGCGCTGCGCAAATATTCGATGCAGTCAGTCAGGGCGTAAAACGGGGCGTTGCCGTGATTGGCGTTGGGGTAGAGGGTAAAGCGGACATCTGCGCCGAGGTGGTGCAACGTGCCGGCAAGGATTTTGGCTTGTGCGACCATGCCGCGGCTGGTTTGGTCGGGACGGTTGTTTCTGCCTTCATGTTCGCCTGCGCTGAGGCGGATGCCGACTCCTTGCGGCAAAGCGTCGGGCAGCCAATCGAGTACGCGGCGGTCTTGCCACCAGATAGACGGCGAAACCAGCAAATAATGGCGGAATCGTTCGGGACGGGTGAACAGGGAATAGAGGCCGTACAGTGCGCCGAACGAATGGCCGAAGACGGCTTGGTTTTGGGTATCGATGCGGTATTTGCTGTCGAGCAGGGCAGAGAGTTCGTCATCGATAAAGCGGCTGAAGCGGTCGGCTTGGCCGTATTGTTTGCGTTCGGATTCGGGCGCATTGTCTGGCAGCGGCGGCGTGTAGTCGAGGGCGCGTTGGCTTAAGTCGCGGATGTTGCCGCCGGTGTAGCCGATGCCGACAATCAGGCAGGCGGCATGGCTTTTGGTGATGGGGTTGATGAGCAGGGATTGCGCCATATTGAGGATGGCGGGGAAAAAGGCATCTCCGTCAAGAATATACAGCACGGGATAGCCGCCAGCCGGACGCTCGCCGAGTGCCGCGGCTTGAATGCGGTAGGTGCGGCCGGTGTGGGCGGAGGTAACGGAGGTTTCTTCGGCTTGCAGCAGGGTGGCGGTTTGCCAGTTGGGACGGATGGGCATGATGGGGTGCTTTAATCAATGGGTTGCGTGAGGAAAAGGAGAAAAGGCCGTCTGAACAATGGATTTCAGACGGCCTTATTGTACGGATTTCTGCCTTTTTAACAATACGCGCGATTAGCGTACGTCAACGTATGAGCTGCTGTGCAGTTCGCGCAGGAGGTTGGTGGTCGCCTGTTGTGCTTTTTGTTGGGACAGGTATTGGCGGACGGCGTTTTGTTGGCGCTCTTCAGGCGTACCTGCTTCGCGGACGTCGTTCAGCTTGATGATGTGCCAGCCGAATTGGGTGCGGACAGGGGCGCTGATTTGGCCGGGTTTGAGTTTGTGGACGGCTTCTTCAAACGGGGCAACCATCATGCCGTCGGCAAACCAGCCCAAATCACCGCCATTGCCGGCGCTGCTGTCTTGCGAGTATTGGCGTGCCAAACCGCCGAAATCTGCGCCGCTGCGGGCTTGTGAGTAGATTTTGCGGATGGTGCTTTCTGCGCCGACGGCGGCATTGTCGTTGTCGGCTTTAATGAGGATGTGTTGGGCATGATATTGGCGCACGGGGTCGGCTTCGGGCAGGGTGATGCCTTGTTGTTTGGCCTGCTCGATGTAGCGTGCCACTTCGGAGTCGCTCACGCGGCTGTTTTGCATGATGGCTTGTTGGCGCACTTTTTCAACAATAATGCTGTCGGCGATGTCTTGACGGACGGCGGCAGACGGATTTTTGATGTTGGGGTTGTGCGCGATAACGGCTTCGATTTCGCTATCGGTCGCTTGGATGTTGCGGCGTTTGCCTGCTTGGAGGATCAGGGATTGGTTGATCATTTGTGCCAAAACTTGTTGGCGCAGCTCGTTGGCGTCCATTTGTGTGCCTTTAGGCATGGTTTGACGCGCTTGCGCTACGGCTTGTGCTACTTGGCGGTGGGTAATGACTTCGTTGTCGACAACCGCGGCAATGCCGTCTGAAAGATGTACGCCGCTTTGTACGGCAGGCATGGTGGTGGCGCTGACGACTGGGGTTTTGTTGGCACGCGCTTTGGTCGCTTTGGCTTTAGGGGCGGCGTGTGCGCCTACTGCGAGAGTGAGTGTGGCGACGAGAATCAGGGGTTTGAAGTTCATTGTTTGACTACCTCGTTGGTTTTGCTGTAACCGGGGATGGCTAAGCGGAGTTTTTCGAATGGGTTGTTGCCGATATTGCTCAAGTCTTTGAGTTGGAGGTTGAAGAATACGGCGTTTTTGTGGCTGTTTTCGCCGGTAACATAGCGTTGGCCGACCAAGCTTGCGCTCCAGCAGCCACAGTTGCTTTTGTATTCTGCACCGATGAGCATTTCCAGCGGTTTTTTGGCTTCGATTTCGTAGTTGTAACGAGCAACGGCGTACAGGTTTTTACTCAACGGCCATTGGGCGGCAAGGTCGACTTGGCTGAGCCTGTCGTAGAAATAGTCGCCGTTGGCTTGCAGATAGATGCGCTCGTTGCGTCCGTATTTATAGCGCGCGCTTAAGACTTTGCCAGGTTCGGGGTTGTAGGCAATCCCTGCGGCGTAGCTTTCGGCACGGCTTTGGTTTTGGTTGTAGTGGATGTCCAAGTCGATGCGGATGCTCGGGGTAATGTTGCCGTGTGCAAAGGCTACCCAGTCGGATTGGCTGCGCGGATAACGGCTGACGCTGCCGTCAGGCAGGACGTTGTCGTTTTTGAAGTAGAATTTCTGGCCGATACCTGCACGGAAGAGTTCCGCACCGGTGTTGGGGTTGAGGATACGGCTTTGTGTGGCCAGCGTCAGGCTGTTGGCCGAATTGATGCGGTCGTGGCCCGAATACAGGTTTTCGCGGAACAGCTGCGAGTAGGTAAAGCTGTTTTCGGAGCTGTCGAAATTAGGCAGGTCGTTTTGGGACTTGGTCGGAATGTAGTTGTAAAACAGGCGCGGTTCGAGTGTTTGCAGGTATTTACCGCCGAATAGACGGGCCCTGCGCTCGAAGGTCAGGCCGCTGTCGACGTTGATAATCGGCAGGACGCGGCTGACATTGCGGCCGCTTTGACCGTTGAAACTGTTGAG
>NZ_JBQCTZ010000245.1:0-4700 GCF_051963715.1 Neisseria sp. P0001.S005
GGTGCAGTTTTGGGTATCGGCTTGGTTAACCGCAATGCCAACTGGAAATTGATGAAACCGATCGGCCTTGCTTGGGTGATTACCTTGCCAGCCGCTGCCGTTTTGTCTGTTGTCAGCTATTTGGTTCTGCAAGCCGTGTTTTAACTGATTATTTGATTTCAAAAGGCCGTCTGAAAGATGTTTCAGACGGCCTTTATTTATGTTCATTAAAAGGAGATTTTAGTTTGCTATGAACAAACAAAGCTATTTTTAATCAGCCCACGATAAGGTTAAGGCAATAAAAAGCCCCAATTCATCGACGTTTAAGTGTCGTATTGAACTGGGGTTTTTTCTATTTAGTATGAGCCTTATCAGGCCGTCTGAACATTATTCAGCAGCTTCGTTGGTCTCGGCTTGTGCAGGAGTCGCTTCTGCTTCAGTGGTAGCCTTAGCGGCTTGGCGTTCGGCTTGTGCAGCCAATGCCTGTTGAACGGCTGGGTGCTGTTGGGCGATGGTTTGTTCTTCTGCGCTGACTTCGCCTTTGAAGCGGTTGTTCAAGTCAAAACGTTTGCCGCCGCGAGCCAGGGCTTTCAGATAGCGTGGACGGCGGCAGTGGTTGGCCAGTACGCGTGCAATCAGTGCAGGGTCGTATTGGGGCAGGGCGGCAACCAAGTCTTGGTCGATACCAACGGCCAACGGTTTAAATCGTTTGAATACATCATATTTGCCGTAAATGTGGTCGGCAATCATGTCTGTCTGTTTTTTCTTGCTCATGGTTTGGACGGCAGATTTCAGCGCAGCGCCCAAAGCGGTTTCTTGTGCCATTGCGGTTGTATTCCTCTAATATAAATCCGTATTTTTGTCATACGGCAATAAGGTGCTATTGTAGTATAAAGACTGTGATTTGGCTAAATTTTTCTGAGAATATTCAGAAATAAATGGTTATTTTCCAATTTGGCAATGTCCGGTGTATTTACCTGAACGTTGGCATTTTGCGCACGATGGCGTAAGACGTGGTCAATCAATACCAAGGCCAGCATGGCTTCTGCAATCGGAGCGGCGCGTAATCCGACGCAGGGATCGTGGCGGCCGTGTGTGGCAAGTTCGACAGGGTTGCCCTCTATATCAATGCTGCGGCGCGGTGTGGCGATGGAACTGGTCGGCTTGATGGCAATATTCACATGAATGTCTTGTCCGGTGCTGATGCCGCCCAAGATGCCGCCTGAGTGGTTGGATAGAAAGCCTTGAGGCGTGAGCTCGTCGCCATGCTCGCTGCCGCGTTGCATTACGCTATCAAAACCTGCACCGATTTCCACGCCTTTGACGGCATTAATGCCCATCATGGCATAGGCAATTTCTGCATCGAGGCGGTCAAAAACCGGTTCGCCCAAGCCAACAGGGACGTTGGCTGCTTCGATATGAAGTTTTGCGCCGACAGAATCCAATGATTTGCGCACGCTGTCCATATAGTTTTCCAAGTCCTCAATTTGGCTTTGGTTGGCGGCAAAAAAAGGATTTTGGGAAATATATTCGTAGCCTTCAAACTGGATTTCTTTTTCACCGACTTGGGTAACGTAGGCGGTAATTTCAGTACCGAATTTTTCTTTCAGCCATTTTTTTGCAACTGCTCCGGCTGCAACGCGGGCAGCGGTTTCGCGAGCGGAACTTCTACCGCCGCCGCGATAGTCGCGTGTACCGTATTTGTGCCAGTAGGTGTAATCGGCATGTCCGGGGCGGAAACTGGTGGCGATATTGCCATAATCTTTGCTGCGTTGGTCGGTATTGCGGATCAGGAGGGCGATGGGTGTGCCGGTGGTTTTGCCTTCGAATACGCCGGAGAGGATTTCGACTTGGTCGGCTTCGCGGCGTTGGGTAACGTGGCGGCTGGTGCCGGGTTTGCGGCGGTCAAGGTCAAATTGGATATCCGCTTCGCTCAATTCTAGTCCGGGCGGGCAGCCGTCAATGATGCAGCCTAAGCCTGCGCCGTGGCTTTCGCCGAAAGTGGTAACGGTAAAGATTTGTCCGAAGGTATTGCCTGCCATAGGGATACTCTTTTGAAGTTGGGTTTGGAAATTTTTTACTTGTTTGGATAATTCTCAGGCCGTCTGAACAGATGCGAGAACGAAATCAAAGATTCTCGTTTCACCGTTCAGACGGCCTTTTGAGATGACTGTTTAGTTCAATTTACCGTGGCACTGTTTGTATTTCAGGCCGCTGCCGCAAGGGCAAGGATCGTTGCGGTGAACAATCAGGCCGTTTTGTGCAAGCGCTTCAGGGCTGAAGTCTGTGCCGTCAGGGTCGAACGCTTCGGTAACCAAATCAGTTTGCGATTGGCCGAGCAATTCTTCCATATCAGGCGCATCGGAGTGGACGGTTTGAACATCGCTGACGCTTTGTGCGGCAGTGTGGTCGTATTCGCTGTTGCGCTCGATTTGAACGGCGGTCAGCAAAGCGGCAATGTTTTGTTTGATGCCGCGCCACAGGTTTTCAAACATGGCGAAAGCCTCGCGTTTGTATTCCTGTTTCGGATTTTTCTGAGCATAGCTGCGCAGATGGATACCTTGGCGCAAGTAGTCCATAGCGGCGAGGTGTTCGCGCCATTGGTTGTCGATAACTTGCAGCATAACATTGCGTTCGAAGTCTGACATAGCCTGTTTGCCGACCAATTCGACTTTTTCGGCATATTCGTCTTCGATGCGCTTGATGAGGCGTTCTTTAATGTCTTGGTTGTCCAAAGTACTGTCTTCTTTCAGCCAGCCTTTAATATCGACATGCAGGCGGAAATCGGCGGCAAGTTGGTGCTCCAGTGCCGGAATGTCCCATTGCTCCTCCATGCTGTCAGGCGGGATGTGGTAATCAACCAAGTCGCTGATAACGTCGGCGCGGATTTCGCGGGTCAAATCGCTGACGTCTTTGCTGGTCAGGATTTCGTTACGTTGATGGTAAATCACTTTACGTTGGTCGTTGGCAACGTCATCGTATTCCAAAACTTGTTTACGCATATCGAAGTTGCGGCCTTCGACTTTACGTTGTGCGCCTTCGATTTGACGGGTCAGCAGGCCGTGTTCGATGGCAACGCCGCGCTCAGGTGCCAGGCGGTTGAGGATGGCGGCGGCACGGTCGAGTGCAAAGAGACGCAATAATGGGTCTTCAAACGACAGATAGAAACGGCTGGAGCCGGGGTCGCCCTGACGGCCCGCGCGACCGCGTAACTGGTTGTCGATACGGCGGCTTTCGTGGCGTTCTGTACCGATAATGTGCAAACCGCCTGCGGCCACAACTTGGTCATGTTCGGCTTGCCAACCGCTTTCAAGGGCGGAAATTTGCGCTTGTTTTTGCTGTTCGCTCAAGGTTTCATCGGCATGGATGGCTTCGATTTGATGTTTGAGGTTGCCGCCCAAGACAATATCGGTACCGCGGCCGGCCATGTTGGTGGCAACGGTAATTGCGCCGACTTTACCGGCTTGGGCCACAATCAATGCCTCGCGCTCGTGTTCTTTGGCGTTCAGAACGTTATGCGGCAGACCTGCTTCGTGTAACAAGCGGGAAACCAGTTCGGAGTTTTCGATGCTGGTTGTACCAACCAAAACCGGTTGGCCGTTTTTGTGGCATTCGGCGATGTCTTTGACGACGGCTTCAAATTTTTCTTCGGCTGAACGGAAGATTTGGTCGTTGAAGTCTTTACGTTGTACAGGGCGGTTGGTAGGGATGATGACGGTTTCGAGGTTGTAAATGCTTTGGAACTCGAAGGCTTCGGTGTCGGCCGTACCGGTCATACCGGACAGTTTGTTGTACAGGCGGAAGTAGTTTTGGAAGGTAATAGAGGCAAGTGTTTGGTTTTCGCGCTTGATTTCTACACCTTCTTTGGCTTCAACGGCTTGGTGCAAGCCTTCGGACCAGCGGCGGCCGGCCATCAGACGGCCTGTGAATTCATCCACAATCACGATTTCGCCGTCTTGGATAACGTAATGTTGGTCTTTGTGGAACAGGGTGTGCGCGCGCAATGCAGCCATGAGGTGGTGCATCAGGGAAATATTAGCGGCAGAGTAGAGCGAATCGTTTTCCTGCAATAAGCCCATTTGAGTCAGGATTTGCTCGGCGTGTTCGTGACCGGCTTCGCTCAGGATGACTTGGTGTGCTTTTTCATCTACCCAGTAATCGCCTTCGCCTTCTTCGGTTTCTTGGCGGATAAGGTGGGCAGGAACGGCGTTCATCACGCGGTAGAGCTGGATGTTGTCATCTGCCTGGCCGGAAATAATCAGCGGCGTACGTGCTTCGTCAATCAGAATGGAGTCCACTTCGTCGACAACGGCAAAGTTCAATTCGCGTTGAACTTTGTCGTATTGGTCGGTCACCATATTGTCGCGCAGGTAGTCGAAGCCGAATTCGTTGTTTGTACCGTAAGTAATGTCGGCACCGTAAGCAGTTTGGCGTTCAAAAGGTTGCAAATCGGCGACGATCACGCCGACGCTCAAGCCTAAGAAATTGTACAATGGCTCCATAATGCTCGCGTCACGGGAGGCGAGGTAGTCGTTGACGGTAACGACGTGGACGCCTTTTCCTGACAATGCATTCAGGTAAACGGCAAGGGTGGCCACTAGAGTTTTACCTTCACCGGTACGCATTTCGGCAATTTTGCCGTTGTGCAGGACCATACCGCCGATCAGCTGTACATCGAAGTGGCGCATGCCCAATACACGGCTCGATGCTTCGCGGCAGAC